>CACYWX010000150.1 GCA_902778205.1 uncultured Ruminococcus sp.
CGGCCCGGATCCCGCGGCTTCGGCCCAGATAATCGGCGATGGTCTGCTTCAGGAGCGTCAGCCCTCCAGCCGGGGATTTGCGATACAGGATGCTCTCGTATTCCGTCAGTACCCGGCGCACCGTTTTCGCGTACACGGAATGGGGAAAGGATGGCTCCTCCTCTCCGGTCTGGGCGGTCTCCGCGGGATCGGACGTCCTCTTCGCCGGAAGCGGGACGTCCGGAACAGGAAAGCTGTCCCTCCGGCGGTACGTGGCGAAAAAACCGCTCCGTTCCCGGGATTCCGCGTAGCCCTCGTCGCAGAGCAGGGCGTAGGCGTGCTCCACGGTGATGACGCTGACGCTGTAATCCTCCGCCGCGGACCGCTTCGACGGCAGTCTTGTGCCGGTCGGATAGTCCCCCGCGATGATCTTCTTCCGCAGGTCCTCGTAGATCGTTCTGTACGCAGGAAACCCGTTTTCGTCCTTCTTCATACACCGCACTCCCTTCCCCGTTTTCCCCCATTATATCCGCCGGTATGCCAAATGTCAAGGGGACGGCGGACAAATCTGGTCATATAAAAGATTTTTGTTTTGAGACTGTTTTTATGGTCAATTCCGGGGTATGATAGGGTACAATCCGAAAAGATCATACCGGAGGAACCGTATTATGAAAAAAGTCGTCACCATACAGGACATCTCCTGCTTCGGCAAATGCTCCACCACCGTCGCCCTGCCCGTCATCTCCGCCATGGGCGTGGAGTGCGCCGTGATCCCCACCGCCGTTCTGTCCACCCACACGGCGGGGTTCCACGGCTTCACCTTCCGCGATCTGACCGAGGACATCCCCGCCGTCACGGACCACTGGAAGCGGGAGGGGCTGACCTTTGACGGGCTCTACACCGGCTATCTGGGATCCCCGGAGCAGGCCGCGATGATCGAGGACTTCATCGACAAGATCGGCCCGCGCTGTGTGTTCGTGGATCCCGCCATGGCAGACAACGGAAAGCTCTACACGGGTTTCGGGCCGGAGATCGTGGACGCCATGCGGCATCTCTGCGGGCGGGCGGACGTCATCGTCCCCAACATCACCGAGTCCGCTCTGATGATGGGAGCGGAATACCGGGAGCCCGGCTCCTACGACGGGGCGTACATCCGGGATCTGCTGATCCGACTGGCGGAGAACGGAGCGAAAACTGCGGCCATCACCGGCGTGCGTCTGAAGGACCGGCCCGGCGAACAGGGCATCATGGCCTACAGCCGGGAGAGCGGGCAGTTCACGGAATACTTCCATGAGCATCTGCCGGTGTCCTTCCACGGAACCGGGGACCTCTTCGCCGCCGTCATGTTCGCCGCCCTGATCCTCGGCAAGCCGCTGAGGGACGCCATGCGGATCGCCGCCTCAAACGTGCTGAATTCCATCCGCGCCACGATGGACGATCCCGACTACCGGTACAGCGTCAAATTCGAGCTGTGCATCCCGGAGCTGATCCGGATGCTGGAGGACTGACGCCGGTTCCCCGCTTTTCTCCCACAGACCGCTGATTTTCGAATCGGCGGTTTTTTTCTGATTTTTTGAAAAAACCTCTTGACAAATCCGGATCGGCGTGGTATATTATCACCAACCTCCTAAGTTGGTAGTAGTTAAAAGGAACGACGCCATGAAAGATCTGTTTGAACAGCTCGTGAGAGCCAATTTCCGATTCGGGCGAATGTGACCGCAGGCTGAATCAGCAGGCAGAACCGTCCGGAACCAACCAGAATGATTGAATCAAGAAAGAGGTAACTCATGAGCAGAGAATACAAGTTCGAAACCCTTCAGCTTCACGTCGGCCAGGAACAGGCGGATCCCGCAACGGACGCCCGCGCGGTTCCGATTTACGCCACAACCTCCTACGTCTTCCACAACTCCGCCCACGCCGCCGCGCGCTTCGGACTGACGGACGCCGGCAACATCTACGGGCGCCTCACCAACTCCACTCAGGATGTCTTTGAAAAGCGCATCGCGGCTCTGGAGGGCGGCTCCGCGGCTCTGGCTGTGGCGTCCGGCGCGGCGGCCATCACCTACACGATCCAGGCGCTTGCTCAGGCCGGAGATCACATCGTGGCCCAGAAGACCATCTACGGCGGCACCTACAATCTGCTGGCCCATACCCTGAAGCAGTTCGGCGTGGAGACCGCCTTCGTGGACGCCCACGACCTCGGCGAGCTCGAGGCGGCCATCCGTCCGAACACCAAGGCGGTCTATCTCGAAACCCTGGGCAATCCGAACAGCGACATTCCCGACATCGACGCCATTTCCGCAATCGCCCACCGGCACGGCCTCCCGGTGGTGGTGGACAACACCTTCGGCACGCCCTATCTGATCCGTCCCTTTGAGCACGGCGCGGACATCGTGGTCCACTCCGCCACGAAGTTCATCGGCGGCCACGGCACCACTCTGGGCGGCGTGATTGTGGATTCCGGCAAGTACGACTGGAAGGCCTCCGGGAAGTACGCCCCCATCGCGGACCCGAATCCCAGCTATCACGGGGTATCATTCGCGGACGCGGCGGGTCCTGCGGCGTTCGTCACCTACATCCGGGCGATCCTGCTCCGGGACGGGGGCGCGGCCATCTCTCCCTTCGCGGCCTTCCTGCTTCTCCAGGGCACGGAAACCCTGTCCCTCCGGCTGGAGCGGCACGCGGAGAACACGAAGAAAGTGGTGGACTATCTTGTACACCATCCGAAGGTGGCGAAGGTGAACCATCCCTCCCTGCCGGAGCATCCGGACCACGCCCTCTACGAGCGGTATTTCCCGAACGGCGGCGCGTCCATCTTCACCTTTGAGATCAAGGGCGGGCAGGAGGAGGCGTTCCGGTTCATCGACCATCTGACCCTCTTCTCCCTCCTCGCCAACGTGGCGGACGTGAAGTCCCTGGTGATTCATCCCGCCTCCACCACTCACTCCCAGCTGTCCGCCGAGGAGCTGGCGGATCAGGGCATCACCCCGGCCACCATCCGGCTCTCCATCGGCACGGAGCATGTGGACGACATCATCGCGGATCTGGAGCAGGGCTTCGCGGCGGTGTAAAGAAAGTCGAACTGCCGCCCTGAAACAAAATCAAACCGGAGGAGCATTCCGAACTCGATCGGATCGCTTCTCCGGTTCTTTGTGTATCGCGATTCACTCCGTCCGGTTCCGTCTGTCCTGCAGGTCCCGCCAGGCGGCGTAGCGCGGACAGTGTTCCGGATGACAACGGATATTCCCGATCCGGCGCAGACAGGCGAAGGTCTTCTTCTCCCCCTCCTCCGCCAGCATCCGGAGCCATTTTTCCAGAATGCAGGCGGTGCAGGGGTGCATCCGGGACTCCATCCGCCGCTTGCTCTCGAAATACTCCAGGGCGGAGGCGTCGGTGTAGTCCTTTCCCTTGTAGATCTTCGAGGCGGCGACCCGGTCGCAGAAGGATTCCTTCAGGGCGTCCGCGGGCATGGGTACGGGCTCGTACCGGTGGGAAACGGGATTCACGTCGTACCAGTATTCCCAGTGGTGGGGATTGCGGCCCTTGTGGTGGACCCACGCGGCGGAATAGCCCTTCACCTCCCGCTCGTGCTCGTTGGGGGAGCGCTTCCCTTCCTCGTAGTACAGCGCGCCGGGGATGAATTCCGTCGGGGAGAATTTGGACAGGTCGTGTACCAGGCCCCGGAACGGGATTCCCGCCATAAAGCAGTGCTTCCGGACCAGCGCCCGGTGCCTTGTAACGGTTTTCAGATGTCCGAGAATATCCATTTTTACTCCGTTCCTCCCGCTCTTACTCCGGCGTCTCTTCCGCGGCGAAGCTCCAGTTGTCCCCGTGTTTTGCCGCGAGCTCCTCATCCGTCAGCAGGAACAGACCGAGGATTTCCCCGTTGAAGTTGGGCGTCGTGTCGAAATGAAGCCATGTTCCGTCGATCCTCACCAGATTCCAGAAGTGCACCTCGCCGGGAGCCGTCGACCAGGCCCTTCTGACCTCGAGCCCGACGCCCCGCAGCAGTGCCGCGGACACTGCGTAAAACGTGTAGCAGTTGCCGTGACGGTCGGCGAGCCCTTCCCAGACAGCGTCGTCCTCGCGCTTCGCCTTGAGAATATCCATCTCCTTCGGACCGCCCCTGTAACGTATGTTTTCAGTGATCCAGCCGTACACCGTCTCAGCACGGGATCGCTCGGGGAGATGCTCATATCCGTCCGGAAAGAGTCCGGCGAGTGTATCCTCCGTCAGGGCCGCTAGCTCAGCGGGATCCGCCGCTTCCGTTTCGCCGTCCCAGTCCGAGACCACGACGGTAATGGCCTTCTCCGTTCTGTTTCCGGCCTTGTCCTCCGCGGTGCACTTGATCGTATAGTATCCGAGAGCATCCGTCTTCAGCTCCGACGTGTCGATTTCCACGGGGACATCCCCGTCCCTCGAATCGTACCCGCGGATGTCCCGTGCAAGATCCGGCTCCTGTCCCAGGATGACGCGGATCTCGTTCGGCGCGAAAATTGACGGCGGGAAATAATCCGCCGTATCCGTCTCAGCTTCGGGAACAGGCCCGGCGCTGTGGGAACAGCAGACGAAGAACAGGCCCGCCAGCAGAACGACCGCGGCAGTCCCGCCGATCCGGACGGCTTTCAGCATTGCTTTCCCCTACCCCTTTACGGCATATAGGGCGTGCCGTTGAAGGAGTAGTCCGCGGGCATGATGAAGGGACGGATGAAGCGGATGGTGAACTCCACGCCCCACTGGCCGCGCACGCCCATCCAGCGTCCGGAGTGCGGCTCGATGGACAGCATGCCGTTGTAGCCCTTGGTGTAGAGCATGTTGAACACAGCGCCCCAGTTGACCTGATCCAGTCCGGCCGGCGGATCGTCGTAGTGCTCGCCGTCGATGTAGAGGGAGCCCTTGATGTGGAAGTGATAGATCCGCTCGCCCCACTTCTTCATCTCGGAGAGGTAGTCTCCGCGGCGGCCCAGGCAGTGGGAGGTGTCGTACTTGATACCCAGCTCCGGAAGCGCGCCCAGCACCGCCGTCCATGCGGGATCGTTCACCACAAAGTTCTCCCAGTCGCAGTTGTAGGCCGCGATCTTCACGTTCTTGCCCTTGGCGTAATCCAGCAGGGTGCCGAAATAATCCACGGCAATTTTACAGTTCTCCTCGAAGGATTTGCCGGGGGTGGCGTTGACGCCGGCGTTGAACACGGGACAGCCCAGGGCGGAGGCCGCGTCGATGAGGTTTTTGTCGTGCTGCATGGCGGAGGGGATCACGTGTCCGTCCTCGTCGATGCGCCGCTGTCCCCACCGTCCGATGGAGCCCACCGCCACGTTGTATTTCTCGGAATACCTCCTGATTTCGGCGACGTGTCCCGCCACCTCCATGCTGTCGTAGTTGTGGTTGCAACAGAATTCCACCGCCTCCAGACCGAGGTCCGACACGTACCGGAACGAGCCCTCGTCCCAACCGTTGATGATGCCGAGCTTCATAGTGTTTTCCTCCCTCTTTTTTCCCGATAAGGTTTGGTTTTCGATCGTTACGGCAGGATCTCGCCCACCGCCGCCATATACATCTTCGACCATGCGTAAGAGTTGGCCGCCTGGATGTTGTTGATGAAGACGATGTCCGTCAGGCCATAGTCCTTCAGCTGTTCGTACACGTTCATGTTGGTCCAGCGGACGTCCACCACGATGATGTTGCCGTAGTGCTCGCAGAGATACGGCACGAACGCGTTCCCGAAGGAGTCCTTGAGTACGAGGATGTTCTTGTCCTGAGGATTCTCCGGCACGTTGATGACGGTGTAGGGGTGGTCGCCTCCGATGAAGCAGAGGTAGCCGCTGTTGTTGTTGATGCAGGAGGAATAGTGCCATGTCGCACCGTTTTTGTCCGTCAGGGTCATTTCGTTCTTCTTGGTGGGATAGAACACCTCCACGCTGTCCTTGAAGGTCTGTACCCGCGCGTCATTGGTGTAGAGGTCCATGGAACCGTGATACTCCTCCTGATGGACCTGGAAGTCGAAGAAGGACAGCGGCGTCGGCGTCATGCCCAGGGACTCGGCGAAGGCGGTGTAGGCATAGTAGGCGCCCCGCTGGGTCCAGTGATGGTCCGTGCGGAAGAAGAGATACTCGTCCCGGTGCTCATACATGGGGGTATAGGTGTCCACGAAGTTCACCGAGGTGTCGCAGAGGTCCCACATTTTGCCGAGGATGTCCTTCTGGTCGGCCACCTTCGCACGCACGTTCGGGTTGTCTATCACCATGGAGGACACCGGCGCCACCACGGTGCTGACCCGGCATCCGAAGAGCTTGGCGTAATAGGCGGCCGTCTTGGCGTAGAGATCCGCGTTGGCCGGGGAGTAGAAGGCCTGGGTATAGACCGCGTCCCCGTAGATGAAGAGGACGTCCGTCAGAAAGTCGGCGCTCTGGTTCTCGTCGTTGGCGGGAGGCGTGAAGTCCACCCCCAGGGTCAGTTCGGACACGTTGACGGTGCAGACGGTCCGGAAGCCATCGACGGAGCAGGCCACCTCGGTCGTCCCGGGGCCCACAGCCTTCACGTCGATACCGCCGTTGGGGTTGATGGAGATCTCGGCAACCTTCTTGTCGGAGTTGGTCCAGTGTACCACCGCGCCGTTCGGATCGTCCGTGTCGGCGTAGGCGTACAGGACGGTGCCGGTGCCGACGGTGAGGCTGAGGGCTTCCTTCGACAGCTTCAGGCTCTTGACGGAGTAGGCGGGAGGCTCGTCCGCGGGTGCTTCGGGCTCCGGCTCCTCATCGACAGGCGTTTCGGAAGCGGGTTCCTCTTCCGCGGGCTCCGGATCCGTTTTCCCTCCGTCCTCTTCTCCGGGCGGAACAGGATCGTCGTGGTGCTCCGCTTCGGGATCGTCGTGAGATTCCGTCACGGGCGCATCGGAGGGTCCTGCTTCGGGCTCGTCCGCGGGCTCGTCGGGGAGAATTCCTTCCGTCTCGGGGGAATCGTTCTCCGGAGTTCCGTCTTCGGGAGCGGCTTCCGGTTCGGTCCCGGGTCCCTCGGGCTCCGCGGCGGACGATCCGTTTCCGGCAGGCTCCTCTCCGCTGTTCCCGGCGTTGTCGGTACCGCCGAACAGAGCGTCGAACACCGCGCTGGCTGCGTCCGCCCTTTCGTCGTCCTCCGCGTTTTCCGGCTTGGGATCGCCGGAGGGATTCAGCAGGACGAAATTGTCCGCGCCGTCCAGGGTGTAGTCGAAGCCCTTCAGGGTATCCATCTTCCTGGAGAGCCCCACCAGCCGCTCCCGTTCCACGAACGTGTCCGAGATAAAGGCGGAGACGCCCGCGAAGTAGGAGCCGTCCGTCAGGGATGAGACCGTCAGCTCCGGCATGGCGGCCAGTGTCCGTTTCTCCGATTCCGAAACGGTGGGGCGGTTCGGCTGGATCAGGTTCCAGAGAGCGGTCCCGCCGAAAAGCACGCCAACCG
>CACYWX010000151.1 GCA_902778205.1 uncultured Ruminococcus sp.
ATCGTGGTCCGGACCTCGGAGAAAGCGCCCTGCGGCCTGTTCAAGGGCTATTTCCGCAACGAGGAGGCCACAAGGGAGGCCTGGCACGACGGCATGTACCACACCGGCGACACGGCCTGGCGGGACGAGGATGGGTACTTCTGGTACGTTGGGCGGATCGATGACGTGATCAAGTCCTCCGGCTACCGGATCGGCCCCTTCGAGATCGAATCCGTCATCATGGAGCTGCCCTACGTGCTGGAATGCGCCGTCACCGCCGTTCCCGACGAGATCCGCGGACAGATCGTCAAGGCGTCCGTGGTGCTGGTGAAGGGAAAGGAGGGCTCCCCCGAGCTGGTGAAGGAGATCCAGACCTACGTGAAGGAGCACACCGCTCCCTACAAGTACCCCCGCATCGTGGAGTTCCTGCCCGAGCTGCCGAAGACCATCAGCGGCAAGATCCGCCGGGTGGAGCTGAGGAAGAACGCGGAGAAGAAGGCTTGAACCACTTCTCCCGGAAAGGAGATCTTCATGACAAAAGACGAACTGAACGCGCTGTTTGAAAAATGGGTCCGGAAGCTGCGGATCGTGCCCGCGTGGGACGTGAGGATGGAGCTCATGGAGGACGCGGGCTGGCGGAAGACCGGGGACATCAAAATCGACTGCGACGACCGCAAGGCCGTGGTCCTGCTGAACGTCCTGAATCCCCGGGGAGCGAATCTCGAGGAGGTCCTGGTTCACGAGCTGTTCCACCTGAAGCTCTATCCGCTGGATCAGGTCACCGAGTCCCTCATCACGGAGAACTTTGAGGAGGGAACGCCCGCTTACGGGTTTGCCATGACCCAGTTCATGACCTCCCTGGAGCAGACGGTGGAGGAGCTGGCCAAGTGCTGGCTTCTGGAGTTCGGCGAGGACCGGGAGCTGTCCTTCGGGCGGTGCCGGAGCATGAAATCCTTTGATGAGCTGTACGACGGGCTGAAAAATCTGGAATAAAGACAGGAAGGCAGAGGGAACGGACAAGTTTCTTCTGCTTTTTTTTACCTTTCCCCCAACCGATCCGGATTCCGGTGTCTGTATGGGTGAGAGCTCTCAGAACAAACGGAAAGGAATAGCCATGAATCGAAAAGAAGCCGGCCGTGTTATCGAAGAGATGGCAAAAGCGGTGTTCGCCTACGTCGTCCGTCGGTGCGCTTCCCATGAGGATGCCGAGGATCTTTCGCAGGAGATTTTGCTGCGGGCCTACCGCGGTCTGCTCGGAAACGATCCCGAGGATCCGGACCGGTACGTGTGGCGGTGCGTGCGGAACGGGCTTGCGAATTATTACCGCGGGAAAGCCCGTCACAGCATCGGGATCCCGCTGGACGAGATCGCGGACTGCCTGCCGGACCCGGAGGACCCCTATGCGGAAACGGACGACGGGGAACTGCCGTCGCGGCTCCGCTCGGAGATCGCGTTTCTCTCCGCGCAGAGGAGGCGGATCGTCGCGGCGTACTATTTTGACAACCGGTCCACGGAGGCCATCGCGCGGGACCTCGGTATTCCGGCCGGAACGGTGAAATGGCATCTTTTCGAGGCGAGAAAAGAGCTGAAAGAGAGGTTGAAACCAGTGAGAGACACAGAACAGCTGAGCTTTCATCCCGTCCGCTTCTCAAAGGTGATGACCAATGGAAGCATTGGGGCGGAGGGAGGATGCCAGCGCTTTTTCCGGAGCATCCTGTCCCAGAACATCGCTTATTCCGTCTACCGGGAGGCAAAAACCGTCCGGGAAATCGCGCGGGATCTGGGTGTGTCCCCGGTCTATGTGGAGGGAGAGGCCGAATATCTCGAGGAATACGGGTTTCTCATCCGGCGGGGAGACCGGTATTCCGCCAACATCCTGATCAACGAGCCGGACGCCGAAGAGTGCGCGCTCAGGGAAACGATGTACGACAGGGCGGCGGAGCTGATCGGGGACGGACTGTTCGACGCGCTGACATCGTCCGGGATCCTTGAGGATGCGGACCATCTCTGGGGCGGTATTTCCGGTCCCCTGACCATGAACGCGGATCCGCCCCGGGACAGGAATCTGATGCTCTGGACCCTTGTTCCGTATCTCGCTGCGGTTGGCGGGGAAGGGCTCCGGGAGAAGGAAGCGGCGGTGTCCTTTGAGGAGGCGGCAACCGTTCGGCCGGACGGAGGCCACAACATCTGCGAGGCGTGGATCGAGCCGCCCGGGACCGAGCCGGTCCTTCCCGAGGGCTGGAACGGCCCCTGCTGGAACCGGTGGGACGGCTTCTCCATCTGGCAGATCGATACTCCGTGGTCTGGACGGCGGGTCACAGAGTCCTACGCGGAGGATTCGGAGAGGGACCGCGGCCTGCTTCTCGCTCTGAGAGGCGGAGCGGAGCTGAGACCGGAGGAGGCCGCCCGGCTCTGCGAGAGAGGCTACACCGCCGTTGTACGGGAGAACGGATGCGTCAGGACCGGATTCCGCTGCGTCTGGATCGACGGGCGGAACATGAACCGCCGCCTGATCGAGGTGGGAGACCGGGTCAGGGAGGAGCGCCGTGAGGAGATCCGGAAGCTGAAGCAGCCCTACATCGACAAGGTGATGAAGCGGACCCCGGAGCGGCTCAGACCCATGCAGGCGTTTGGCCTCGGGTACCTCTTTTACAGCGACGGCGCGTTTCTTTACCGCTGTATGAAACGGCTCCTCGACACCGGACGGCTGACCCTTCCTGAGGAACACCTGCGGCCCTCGCTCACCCTTGCGGTCATCGACGAAAGAGAATAACGGAACGATGGGAGAATTTCATTGAAATTTCTCCCATTTTCCGTTGAAATCCCGACTGAAATATAGTATAATATTACTATACTCTCACTGACCCAAAGGAGACGCGCCTTGAGAATCGTCTTTTTTGACCTCGACACCCTGAGGCCCGACCACCTCGGCTGTTACGGGTATTTCCGCAACACCTCCCCCAACATCGACTCCATCGCGGCCGAGGGCGTGCGCTTCGACCGGTACTACTGCTCCGACGCGCCCTGCCTGCCCTCCCGGAGCGCCCTGCAGTCCGGACTGTTCGGCATCCACAACGGAGCCGTCGGACACGGAGGAACGGCAGGAGACCAGAGCCTCGAGGGAGAGAGCCGCGGGTTCCGCACCGAGTTCGCCCGGACCAATCTGTTCCAGCAGTTCCGGAGAGCGGGGCTCCATACGGTGTCTGTCTCCACCTTCGCTGAGCGTCACACGTCCTACTGGTTCTACGGCGGCTTCCACGAGATGTACAACTACGGTACCGGCGGAGGAGAGCGCGCCGATCAGATCTCCCCCATCGCCATCGACTGGATCGAACGGCACGGGAAGGAGGACAACTGGTTCCTGCACATCAACCTCTGGGACGCCCACACCACCTACCGCACCCCGGCGGAGTTCGGCAATCCCTTTGATGGGGACGACTTCTTCGACCACACCTGGATGACGCAGGAGCTCATCAACGAGCAGCGGAAGGAGGCCTCTCCCCACGGCGTCCACGAGATCGGCATGTACAACAACACGCCCCTGCCCGACTATCCGCGCCAGCCCATGGAAGTCCGGGACATGGACGAGTACCGGAAGCTGGTGGACGGCTACGACTGCGGCATCGCCTTCATGGACATGCACATCGGCTATATCCTGGACGCGCTGAGGCGGGCCGGGGTGTACGACGACGTTTCCTTCATCATCACCGCGGACCACGGGGAGAACATCGGGGAGCTGAACAGCTATTCCGAGCACTCCACGGCGGACAACATCACCTGCCGGATCCCCATGATCATCAAGTGGCAGGGCGGCATGAAGGGCATCTCCGATCACAGCCTGCGCTACAACGTCGACCTGGCTCCGACGATTGCCGACCTCTTCGGGCTGGAGAAGCCGAAGCTCTGGGACGGCGAAAGCTACGCCGACACCATCCGGGAAGGGAAGTCCGTCCCGCGGGAATACCTCGTGCTCTCCCAGATGGCCCACGTCTGCCAGAGAAGCGTCCGCTTCGGCGACTGGCTCTGGATGAAGACCTACCATGACGGCTACCACAACTTCCCGAAGGAAATGCTTTTCAATGTCCGGGAGGATTATTACGAGGAGCACAACATGGCGGCCGAGCATCCCGACGTCTGCGACCGGGCGGCCCACTATCTGCTGGACTGGTTCGACGAGAACATGATGTCCTCAAAGTCCGGGCACGATCCCATGCAGACCGTCCTCAGGGAGGGAGGACCCTATCACACCCGTGGCGAGCTGGCCGGATATGTGGAGTATCTCCGCAGGACAGACCGCGCGGAGGAAGCGGAACGACTCATCGCCCGTCATCCCGACGAGCTGTGACATATCCCCCGTCCGACATCCCATCCATCATCCACATCAACAAGGAGGAACACATGCCCGAATTCATCACAACCTTCATCAACGAGCATCTGGTCAGCTATGTGCTGAAGATCATCCTGGCCCTTCTGGTGCTCATCATCGGGTTCGCCGTGGCCAAGTGGCTCGGAAAAGCCATTTCCAGGAGCAAGATGCTCTCCAAGGCCGATCCCAATACCCAGAACCTCATCGCCAACATCATCAAGACCGCGGTCCGCGTGGTGGTGGTCCTCACCATCGTCATGATCCTCGGCGTTCCCCAGTCCGCCGTTATCGCGGTGCTGGGCTCCTGTGGCCTGGCCATCGGTCTGGCTCTGCAGGGCGGTCTGTCCAACATTGCCGCCGGCATCGTCATCATGGTCTGCAAGCCCTTCCACGTGGGCGACTTCATCATCGCCGGCGACATTTCCGGCGTGGTGCAGGACATCGGCCTCTTCTACACCAAGATCACCAGCCCCGACAATCTGGGCGTGACCGTTCCCAACTCCACCCTGTCCGGAGCCACCGTCACCAACCTCTCCTCCGAGGAGACCCGCCGTGTGGACTTCGATCTGAACGTGGATTACAACACCGACATCGAGCTGGCCCGTAAGGTCCTGCTGGCTGTGGCCCAGAGCAATAGTCTGGTGCTGAAGGACCCCGCCTCCGAGGTGTTCGTCCATCAGCACGGTCAGTACGCCATGGGTGTCAAGCTCCGCGTGTGGGTGAAGCCCGCCGACTACTGGACGGTGTACTTCGACATGTGGGAGGACGTCAAAGTAGCCTTCGACAAGTTCGGCATCAAGATCCCCTATCAGGTCATCAACGTCAACGTGGAAAACACCGGCGACTGATCGATCGGGCAGTTTTACGGGACTCTCTCCCCAATCGGGGGAGGGTCCTTTTTTCGGGGATTCTCCGGCAAAATCTCCGGAAGACGCAGAAATGTTCACATGACGGTGGTATAATGCCCATTGAAAAGCCGGGAAGACGGGGACGCGGATTCCGAATCGGAGTCCCGTCCGAACGGCCCTCCCCGGCAGGAAAAACGATCACAACGGACGCTCCGCGGATACGGATCCTGGACGTCCCGAATCTGAGAAAGAGGTGCGCAGCATGAGCATTCCGAGACCCGAGCATCCCCGCCCGCAGTTTGTCCGCGAGGCATGGATGAATCTCAACGGCACGTGGGATTTCCTCTTCGACTTCGGCAATTCCGGGCTTGACCGGGAGCTGTGGAGGGACGACGCCTTTGACGCTGCCTTGAAGAGCTCGCCTATGCCGACGTCCATCACCGTGCCCTTCTGCCCGGAGAGCAGGCTGTCCGGCATCGGCTACACGGACTGGATCGCCGCCGTGTGGTACCGCCGCTCCTTCCGGCTGGAGGAGAATCAGACCGGAGGCCGCGTCCTGCTTCACTTCGGCGCGGTGGACTATCACGCCGTGGTGTGGATCAACGGACAGAAGGCGGGAGAGCACCGGGGCGGGTATTCCTCCTTCACCTTCGACATCACCGCCCTGGCGAGGACCGGGGACAACACCGTCACGGTGTACGCCGAGGACAACAACCGCAGCGGCAGACAGCCCTACGGAAAGCAGTCCGACAAATATCAGAGCCACGCCTGCAGCTACACCCGCACCACGGGCATCTGGCAGACCGTCTGGCTGGAATTCACGCCGAAGAACGCCATTTCCTACGCGAAGCTGACTCCCGTGGTGCAGAACCGCGCGCTTCTGGTGGACGCGGAGATCACCGGGGGAAAACGGGTCCGGGCCGAGGCCTTCTACGCGGGACGTCCCGTGGGTGAGGCCGAGGGGGAGGCGGTGTACGGGCAGGCACATCTGGAGGTGAAGCTCTCCGAGCTCCATCTCTGGGACGCCGGCATGCCGGAGCTGTACGACCTGATCCTCACCCTGGACGGGGAAGACCGGGTGGAGAGCTATTTCGGCATGCGGTCCGTGGAGGTGGACAAAACCGGTCTGCGCCTCAACGGCAAGCGCGTGTTCATGCGGACCGTGCTGGATCAGGGCTTCAATCCGGAGGGGATCTACACCGCACCGGATGACGACTTCCTGCGCCGCGACATCGAGCTCTCCATGGATCTCGGCATGAACGGGGCGCGGCTCCATCAGCGGGTCTTCGAGGAGCGGACCCTGTACTGGGCGGACCGGCTGGGCTATCTGGTCTGGGGCGAATACGCGGACGGCCACCGGCTGGACGACGCGGAGGGGATCGCCTGCTTCCTGCCCGAGTGGATGGAGACCGTGCGCCGGGATTACTCCCATCCCTCCGTCATCGGCTGGTGTCCGGAGAACGAGTCCTACTGGGCCCACGACGTGAATCCCGTCTGCCAGCGGACCTATTATGCCGTGACCAAGGCCATGGATCCCACCCGTCCCGTGATCGACTCCTCCGGCGGCGTCCATTTCGTGACGGACATGTACGACATCCACGACTACGAGCAGGATCCCGCGAAGCTGAGGGCCAGCCTCGCCAAGATGCTGGAGGATCCCATGTACGTCCATAATCCCATTCATCAGGAGCAGCTCAGACAGAACATCTATGAGGGCCAGCCCGTGTGGGTGTCCGAATACGGCGGGACCTTCTGGAATCCCGACGAGCCGGGCGGCTGGGGATACGGAAACGCGCCGCGCACGGAGGAGGAGTTCGCGGACCGGTACTGCGGTCTGACGGCGGCTCTGCTGGACAATCCGCGGATCTGCGGCTTCTGCTACACCCAGCTCACGGACATCGAGCAGGAGCAGAACGGACTCTACAAATACGACCGCAGCCGGAAATTCGGCGACGCGGTGTACGACCGGATCCGGGAGGCCAACGTCAGACGGGCCGCCGTGGAGACGGAGGACTGATTTCGGACATCGGAAGAACGGGCTGTCGCAAAACAATTTCAAAGTTTTGATCGACCTTTTACAAAAGGTCGCGGGTTCTTAGGGCGGAGCCCTGAGCCGACCTCCGCAGAGGTCG
>CACYWX010000152.1 GCA_902778205.1 uncultured Ruminococcus sp.
AGATCCCGAGGGCGGCGAAGGTCTCCGCTCCGGCTTTGGCGGTCCCCGTCACGGCGCGTTGTCCTCCGCAGGGTCCGCAGTCACCGGCTCCAGGTCCTCCGCGGGCAGGATCCCGGCCAGCGGGGGGAATTCCTCCTCGTCGTATTCCTCCGCGGCGCAGGTGTCCTCCTCACAGTCCTCCGCCGCGATGTCCCCGGCCAGCTCGTACTCCTCTTCGGTCTCCTTCTCCCGGTCCGGGTCCACCAGCTCCCCTTCGATGGGCGGCGCGGTCATCGTCTCCCCGTCGTCCTCCTCCCAGTCCGGCGGCATCAGGTCCCCGTCCAGCTGATCCACCGCCCGGGGATGGAGCTTATCCGCGATCCTCGAGAAGAGGGATTCGGCGCCGACCTTATCCGCGAGCGTGCAGGAGGTGAGTCCCACGGCCAGAAGTCCGGCGGAAATCCCGGCCACGGCGGTCTTGATGCCCTTCCGCTTCTTCTCGGCCAGGGCCTTTTCCAGGATCCGCACCTCGGCCTCGCAGCGGGGGCAGGTGCCGGGGCAGTCACCCTGATGGGTGCATTCGGCGATGGTCAGGGCGATGTCGTTCCGCTCGGCGATGTCCCGCCGGATCTGCTTGAGAATGGCGCAGGTGGCTTTTCCGTTCATATGTCGGCCTCCGCTGTTTGTTCGGTTCTGCCCTTTGGACGCCGGACCGGGGAGAAAAGTTCCGTTTTACCGGGCCGGATCGTATGAAAGGACGAAAAAAGCCCGCGGAAGCTGACATGCAGGATTCTGCGGGTGAAGAACCGTCTCCGGTTATCTTTTTCTCCAGGTCAGGGGGGAGAAGGTCAGGATCAGGGGGTAGATCTCCAGCCGTCCCAGCAGCATGGCGGCGGAGAGGACCAGCTTGGCGAAGACGCTGTACCCCGCGTAGCCTCCCATGGGTCCCACCGCCGACAGTCCGGGTCCCACGTTGTTGAAGCAGGAGATCGCCGCCGTGACGTTGGTTTCCAGATCGAAGGGCTCGTTGCCGATCAGCAGGATGACCGCCGCCAGAAGCAGGCTGTACAGGGCGAAATAGCGCATGACGCCGGTCTGGGTCCCCTCGTCCAGGGGCTTTCCCTCAAACCGGACCGCGGCCACGGACCGGGGATGCAGAAGACGCCGGAACTCCCGCCGGGCACACTTGAAGAGGATGGCGATGCGGGAGATCTTCAGTCCTCCGGCGGTGGAGCCCGCGCATCCGCCCACGAACAGAAGCAGGAAGATCAGGGTCCGGGAGAAGCCGGGCCAGAGGTTGAAGTCCACGGAGGAATAGCCCGTGGTGGTGACGATGGAGGCCACCTGGAAGGCCGCGTCCCGGATCGTCTTTCCGGCGCCGTCCGTCACCGGGGCGATGTTGATGGCCACGGCCGTCACGGACACCGCCACGATGCCCAGATAGATCCACAGCTCCTCGGAGCGGAAGGCCCGGCGGAACCGCTTCAGCAGCAGGAGATAATACAGGTTGAAGTTCACGCCGAAGAGAAGCATGAACACGGTGATGACCCACTGAATATAGGGGGAGTAGGAGCCGATGCTGTCCGGACGGATGCCGAAGCCGCCGGTGCCCGCCGTGCCGAAGGAGTGGATCAGGGCCTCGTACAGGCTCATGCCGCCCGCCAGCAGGAACACCACCTCGGTCAGCGTCAGGCCGATGTACATCAGATAGAGGATCTTCGCCGTATCCCGGACCCGGGGCACGATCTTGTCCACCACGGGACCGGGCATTTCCGCGCGCATGATGTGGATGGACCGGCCGGTGGAGTCGGAGAGAATGGCCATCATCAGGACCAGCACGCCCATGCCGCCGATCCAGTGGGTGAAGCTCCGCCAGAAGGCTCCTCCGCGGCTCAGGGCCGTCACGTCCGTCAGGATGGAGGCACCGGTGGTGGTCAGGCCGCTGACGGTCTCGAAAAAGGCGTCCACGGGGGAGGGGATGTCCCCGGTCAGCATCAGGGGAACGGCTCCCACGGCGGACATGAGGATCCAGGCCAGCCCCACGATCACAAAGCCCTCCCGGGCGTAGATGGTCCGGTCACAGGTCCGGAAGGGAGCGCTCAGAGCCAGTCCCGCGAGAGCCGCCGCCGCCGCCGAGCCGAGGAAGATCAGCGCGCACCGCCACTCCGCGAAGCACAGGGAGCAGACGGCGGGCAGAACCATGAGGACGCCCTCCAGGATCACGATAGTGCCGATGGTCCGGCAGATCATTTTATAGTTCATGTCGTCCGCCTCACCTGACCGCCAGGATGTCCGAAAGGTCCGCCAGACGGTGGCCCGCGGTCAGCACGATGACCCGGTCCCCGGGCAGGATCACGTCCTCGCCGCCCGGCACGATGGTCTTGCGGTTCCGGATGATGCCGGCAATCAGCACGTTCTGCTTCAGATTCTTGCCCAGCACGTACAGGGGCGTTTCGGTAAGGCCCTCCGCGGACTGGTTCACCCGGAATTCCAGAGCCTCCACGCGCCCGTCCATGAGCTTGTACAGGGTCTCCACCTGGGAGCCCTGGGAGTTTTCGAGGGCCCGGGCGTACTGGAGCATGACGTCCGCGATGATGCGGCGGGGGGAGATGCAGGTCTCCAGTCCCAGCTTCTCCGCCATGGAGCAGAGCTCGTCCCGGTTGATCTTGGCGATGACCTTCGGCACCTTCTGGGAGGCGGCGTAGATGGAGATCAGAATGTTCTCCTCGTCCATGCCCGTCAGGGACACGAAGGCGTCGGATTCCCGGAGTCCCTCCTCCAGAAGAAGCTCCTGCTGCGCGCCGTCCCCCAGGGATACGGAGACGCCGGGCAGGGTCTCGGACAGCTCCTTTGCCACGTCGGGATCCCGCTCGATGATCTTTACGTCCGCGCCGGACACCGCCAGCAGCTTCGCCAGATAGAAGGCCGTCCGGGAGCCGCCCAGCAGCATGACGCTTCGGGCCTTTTTGGTGATGAGCCCGGCCTGACGCATGAGCTTGCCGATCTCCGAGGGGGATGCCGTGATGCCGATGCGGTCCCCGCTCCGGAGCACGAAGTCGCCGAGAGGGATGAACACGTCGTCTCCCCGCTGGACGGCGCAGACCAGGAACTTGGATTGGAACCGGCTCCGCAGATCCCGCAGGTCCAGGCCCGCCAGGGGAGAGTCCTCCCGCAGGACCAGCTCCACCATCTCGAAGGTCCGGCCCGAGAAGGTCTCGACCTTGGCGGCGGAGGGGAGGCGCAGGATGTCGAACAGCTCCCTTGCCGCCAGAAGCTCCGGATTGATGGCCATGGACAGCTCCAGCTCCCGCTTCATGAAGTCCAGGGAGGCGTCGTTGTACTCCGGATTGCGGATCCGGGCGATGGTGTGTCCCGCGCCCATCCGCCGGGCCAGGAAGCAGGCCAGCATGTTCAGCTCGTCCGAGCCCGTGACGGCGATGAAGAGCTCCGCGTCCCGGACCCCGGCGTCCTCCAGGGTCTCGCAGTCCGCGCCGTTCCCCCGGACGCCGATGACGTCGTAGATGTTGGTGACCTCGGCAATCACGGCGGGATCGTCGTCCAGCGCCACCAAATCATGGCCTTCCGCCGCCAGGGAGGACAGGATCGAGACGCCGATTTTGCCGCAGCCGCATACAATGATTTTCATGTTCGTGCCTCGCTGTTGTCTTCGGAGGTCCGGCCTCCGGTCCGCATTCGGAATCATTTCATTCGTTGGTATTATCGTATTATAGCACAGGAATCCGCTCCTGTCAACCGATCCGCCTCATCCCGCCTCTTGACAGAAGCCCGGGCGGGTGCTATAATGGAAAGGATGCAGAACGCACTAAAAAATCACCATCATCCGGAGGAACAGAAGCCATGGCAAAAGTTCTTGTTGAAACCAGCGCCCGTCACGTCCACCTGACCGAGGAGCACATCGCCATCCTCTTCGGCGAAGGCCATACCCTCACCAAGAAGAAGGATCTCTCCCAGCCCGGCCAGTTCGCCTGCGAAGAGAGAGTCACCGTCGTCGGCCCGAAGAAGTCCATCGAGAAGGTCTCCATCCTCGGTCCCGCCAGATCCGCCACTCAGGTGGAGGTGTCCCTGACCGACGCCCGCACCCTGGGCGTGAACGCTCCCGTCCGTGAATCCGGCGACATCGCGGGCTCCGGCGCCTGCAAGCTCATCGGTCCCTGCGGCGAGATCGAGATCTCCGAGGGCGTGATCGCCGCCAAGCGCCACATCCACTTCACCCCCGAGGACGCGAAGGAATTCGGCGTCGAGGACAAGCAGATCGTCTCCGTGAAGATCGAGTCCGAGGGCCGCAGCCTGACCTTCGGCGACGTGGTGGTCCGCGTCAGCCCCAAGTTCAAGGCCGCCATGCACATCGACACCGACGAGGCCAACGCCGCCTGCGCCTTCGGCGAGGTCTGGGGCGAAGTGATCCTGTAAAAACCGGCTTCATACGAAAAGCAGGTCCGGGGAACCGCAGTCTTTACGGTTCGCGTCCGGACCTGTTTTTTTGTATTGGATGACTGTCACCGGAATCCGACTCCGCCCACGATCACGGGATAACTCCGGAGCGCTTCGCGGATCCCGCTCTCCGCCGCGTCCTCGCCCGAATCGTTGAAGAGAAAATCCGGCGGACGGGAGGATCGGACCACCCGGAAGGACAGCGCGCCGTTCATGGGATCCGCCCCCGCCTCCGCCGCCCGGACCGCGTGAAGGGACAGCTCGAGCAGGCGCGCCCCTTCGTCTCCCCGGCCCGTGACCGCGCCGCTCAGCCTTTTCAGCAGCAGCCGCACGCCGTCCCCGAGGGACCTGCCGCCAATGGAGGGCCTCCCCCGTTCCGCGCCGAAAGATCCCTCCCTCCAAAAGCCCGCCAGCACCTCCGTCAGGCTGTCCGGGTACCCGGGATCGTTCATCCGTCCCAGCACCGCCGCCGCCATGCCGACCCTCGCCGCGAAGGGCACGTCCGGGCATTCCTCCGCCAGGACCCGGGCGAGGCGGCGTTCGTCGGAGGAGGAGAGCGCGCGGACGCGGCTGTGTTCCGGCTCCGCGGCGGAGGACGGAAGGATCAGCGCGAACGCAAGCGCGGCGGCGAGAAGGGATCGGAAACAATTCGGGATCATGGCGGGACGCCTCGTTTTCGGACGCTTTGCCGTCAGTATGCCCGCAGGGGCCGGATTCATCCGAGGGAAAAAACGGCGGAAGCGGTCCGGTCATTTCCGCGGATTCTCGGACGAGCGGTCCGCGTCCTCCAGCGCACGCTCGATCTGACGCACGATTTCGGACGGCGACATATTCAGCGCAGCGGCCAGCTTGAACAGGGTATCCAGCGTGGGTCTCCGCTCCCCTCTTTCCAGCGCGGACAGATGGGTCCTCCCGATGTCCGCCAGGCCGCTTACGACCTCCTGCGACCGTCCCGTTTTTTCCCGAAGCTCACGAAGCACGTTTCCGACAATCAGAGGATCCAGCATGGTGTACCACCTTTTTCCTTGATTGTACAGAATTATGCCCGAAACTTTGAACACATATGTTGACATCTACTGGGGACTGTGGTAGAATAATGCCGAAAACATTTGTGTTCGGAGTGATTCGATGAACAAACAGCGGAACAGTCGACAGAATGCCGTGATACAGCCGGAAGCTTCCCGATCCCGGTCTCAGCAGACCGGCGTTCGGCAGGAATGAAACGGTTCGCATTCATATGCCTGAACGTCTGCCTGCCCCTTTCTGTCGGCGCTTTGTTTTACTGGACATTCCGGCCGGATGCCGTTGTAAGCGGATGGCTGGACGTTATGTTTGGGGCGTGTCCCTTCCGGGCGGCAGAGACAGAGGGGAGTCCGTGTCCTCCGCTGATCCGAAACCATCTTGCCGATTTCCTGTGGGCTTATTCCTTTACTGCCATGCAGAGCGTGTTCGGAAAACGGATCCGCACGGTTCTGGCGGTTTCAGCCGGATTCACGTTCCTGGCGGAATGGGCACAACGGTTTCCGGGCATTCCGGGCGTGTTTGACTGGTGTGATGTGGCCGTGGAATGGTGCGCCGTCATTATGGCTGGGGCGTCCGCTCTTGTTTATCGGAAAACAATCCGGGCAAAATCAAGGAAAGAAGGAGAATCTGCATGAAAAACAGCGCGATCCGATGGATTTGTTCGCTTCTGATCTGCACGGTGTTTCTGGCAATGGCCGCCGCCAGCAGTTCGGAGAGCTCGGGAACCCCGAAGGAGATTACCGGCTCCACGGGGGGAAGCGCGTCAGATTCGGCATCCATTCCCAGACGTCAGCCGGACCTGTTACAATAGAGGAACAGGTTCTATTTGACCGGGACGGCGTAGTCGTGACGGCAAAAGAGTATACGCAGGATTCCATCTGGGGAGACGGTATCAAACTCCTGGTGGAAAACAACCGGGATGAAAACATCACGGTCAGTTGCCGGGATCTGATTGTCAACCATTACATGGTTTCCAACCTATTCTCCTGCGATGTGGCTGCCGGGAAGAAGGTCAACAAGGATCTCAACTTCTCATCTTCCGACTTGAAGGCGGCTGGCATCGAAACAGTGGCGGAGGTGGAGGCATCCTTCCATGTATATAACGCAGACACTTGGGATACCATATTCGACACGGACCTTGTCGGCATCAAAACAAGCGAATACGGACAGGTCGAGTACTTGCCGAACGACGCCGGAAAGGAACTGTATAACGGAGGCGGGATCAGAATTGTCGGCAAATACGTGGACGAGGACAGCATTTGGGGAACGGCTATCTTGCTGTATGTCGAAAACAACTCCGACCAGAAAATCGTCGTGCAGGCGCGCGATCTCTCCGTCAATGGCTTCATGCTGACACCTCTTTTCTCCTGCACGGTATACCCGGGACGTATGGCAGTCGATGACATCACACTCCTGTCCTCCGAAATGGAACAGAACGGCATCGAGTCCGTAAAGATCAGATCCGTCATGACCTGCAAGTGCGAGAACGGCGTATGCGCCAAGTGCTACGGCAGGAACCTGGCAACAGGCGAACCTGTCAACATAGGCGAGGCCGTAGGCATAATAGCTGCCCAGTCCATAGGTGAGCCGGGTACACAGCTTACGATGAGAACGTTCCACGCCGGCGGCGTAGCCGGAAGCGCAGGAGACATCACTCAGGGTCTTCCGCGTGTAGAGGAGCTTTTCGAGGCCAGAAAGCCTAAGGGACTTGCCGAGATCTGCGAATCCGACGGAACAGTCATCTCCATATCCACAAGAGCCGACAACAAGACCGAGATCG
>CACYWX010000153.1 GCA_902778205.1 uncultured Ruminococcus sp.
GAGGAGCTGTACAAGACCCATACCCCCACCGCCAGGGTCCCGCTTCCGGTCGCGGAGAGGGAGAAGGTGGCGGAGCTGCCCGCGGCAACGGTCACGTTCTTCGGCTCCGTGGTGATCGTCGGGATGTTGACGACGGTCAGCTTCGCAGTCTTTGATACCGCGAATCCGTTGCTGTTGGTCACCTTGCAGCGGTACTGGTATCCGTCGTGGCGGGCTTCCGCCTTAAACGTGTATACCGCCGTCTTTCCGCTATCGGCGGATACGTTGATCCAGCTGCAGCCGTCGGGCTTCATGTACTGCCACTGGTAGGTGACGGTGCCGGTTCCCGCGGCCACAGAGAACGCAACCACGGTATTGGCCGGTACGGTGACGTTCTGCGGATTGCTGTAAATGGTGGGAATTGCCTGGAGCTCGTACTCGCCTGAGACGGGATACAGCTCCAGCTCCCAGATGTTCTCACCCTTCGGTCCGGCCATTCCGAACCGCACAGGGCCAGCCGCGCTGAGCGGAGTCGCCAGGATCCCCGCCACCATCAACACACTCAGAAGAAAACTGATCAACCGGTGTGTAGCTTTCATCCACGTCCTCCTGTTTTTGTTGTTTCGATGCGAATGATCCGTCCGGGAACGGATGGCGCAGTTCCGGACGGTTGTTTGGTTGAGGGAGCGGCCGACGCTGTGCAGAATCCGTCCGCCGGCCGTCCCTGTAAGCTTGTTGAGGGTCTCTTTGGAATCCTTATGCGCTGTTTCGTCATGAACCTCCGGACCGCGGCGCATCACACAGTCCGGAGCGCGGCGCCGTTCCGAAGAAGGACAGCGTCCGGTCGGAGAGGAACCCCGGCTGTCATGAACGGAGGGTCAGAGATGTCTCACTCAGCGGCCAGGACGGGCTGGAAGCCGTTTCCGGAAGCCGAGGTGACGGTCAGGGTCGCCGCGTCTGAGGTAACGCTGGTTCCGTCGGCGGAATCCGTCACGATGCAGCGGTACATATACCCGTTGTGTCTGGCCTGAGCCGTCAGCGTATAGCAGTCGGTCTTGCCGGACGCGGCCGCAACATTCACCCAGCTGCTGCCGCCGTTGGTGGAGTACTGCCACTGATAGGTCAGCGTCCCGACACCCTCGGCGGAAATGGCAAATACGGCCCTACTGCCGACACTGACCGTCGTGTCGGAGGGCTGAGCGGTGATTCTCAGAGCTTCCTCTTCGGCCACGGTGAGCCGGACCTCGTCGGAAATCTCCTCATTGCCGTCCGCGTCGGTGATGACGCAGCGGTACAGATAGCCGTTGTGTCTCAGCTGGGCCGTCAGGATGTAATCCGCCTGCTTGCCTGAATTCGCAGTCACGCTCACCCAATTTGCGCCGTTGTCCTTCGAATACTGCCACTGATAGGTCAGAGGCTCGTTCCCTTCCGCTTCCACGATGAAGTGAACCACCGTACCGGGCGTAACGGTCTGAGGAACGGGCTGGGTCAGGATGGTGATTCCGGTCTCCTCTTCCACAATCAGACGGGCTTCGCCGGAAATGGCCTCATTCCCGTCGGCGTCGGTGACCTTGCAGCGGTACAGGTACAGGTTGTGCTTGAGCTGAGCCGTCAGGCTGTAATCCGCCTGCTTGCCGGCGGCAGAAACCACGTTCACCCAGCTTGCGCCGTTGTTCTTGGAGTACTGCCACTGATAATTCAGAGGCTCCTTGCCCTCCGCTTCCACGATGAAGTGGACGACGGTTCCGGGCGTGACATTCTGATCCTGAGGATCGCTGATGATGGTCAGAAGCACCTCGTCGGAGACGGTCAGAAGGACCTCGTCGGTGTAGACCGTGTTGCCGCGGTCATCGGTCAGCATGCATCTGTAGATGTAGCCGTTGTGCCTCAGCTCGGCGGTCATGGTGTAGTCAGCCGTCCGGCTGGAAGCGGCGGCAACATTTCTCCAGGAGCCTCCGTTGTTGGCGGAATACTGCCACTGATAAGCAGCCACGCCGTCCGCGCCCACGTGGAAGGTCACGGACGTGCCGGGCGTCACGCGGATGTCCGTGGGCTGCTCGTAAATGACGACGCCTCCGCCGATGGGATAGCAGGGATAGCCGTTCCATTCGGGCGTGGACCAGCCCTCGGTGGAAGGATCGTAATAGATCGTGAACTCGGGCTTCGCACCGTTGAACACGCGTTCACCGAAGTTGGCCGGTGCGTTGCCGAAGAAGGTCGCCGTGGTCAGGTTTCCTTCACAGTCAAAGGCCTCGTTTTCGATTGTATCTACGTACCCGTTGAAGGTAACCGTATCAATCTCAGCCCAAGAGAAGGCGCTGTCGCCGATGAATCCGACTTGATCGGGAATCACCAGATCTCCCACGAAATGAATGCCGTCAAAAGCATGCTGTCCGATGTGCTGAAGATTGGCGGGAAGCGTCAATCCTCCGCCGAAGCCGGAATAGTTGAATGCATAATCGCCGATGAACGTCAGACCTTCACCCAGCGTCAGCGTTCCGTTGAAGCCGGTTCTGTCAAACGCCCACCACTGAATGACATCAACCGTATCCGGAATGACCAGATCCCCGCGGAAGCCGCTCTCACCGTCATCACCATTAAAGAAGGCCGCGCCTTCAATGACGCGAAGTCCTTCGTTCAGCGTCAGGCCGGTGTAGCCGTAGCTCCAGGAGAATGCGTCCCGGCCGATCCGCTCCACGTTCGCGCCCATGGTGAGATGACCGGTGAACTGGCAGCGGTGGAACGCCCAGTCGTCGATATTGCGAACGCCGTCGCCGATGGTCAGGGTGCCGGTGAAGTTGAATCGCTCGAAGTAGTGCTGCGGGATATAGTCGATGCCGTTACCGATGACAAGATCGCCGGTGAAATCAGCCGGGAAGGCGCCTTCCGGCAGTCCGCCCAGACCGTCGCCGATGATCAGGCTGCCGGTGAAGCCGCCGTCGCCGAAGAACACATATCCGCCCAGATCCGTCACGGAATCCGGAATGACGATGTCCCCGTGGAGATTCCCGCAGTCTCTGAACGCATCGTTCTGAATCTGCCAGAGATGGGAGTTCTCCGTGCCGAGCGTCAGGGTACCGTCAAAGCTGGAGCCACGGAACGCGCTGTTGCCGATCCACTCCACGCTGTCCGGGATCACAAGGTCTCCGGTGATGTTCGGCATATTCGCGAACGCCCAGTGGGAGATCATGGTCAAACCATTGCCCAGCGTCAGGGTGCCGGAGAAGCCGGCGCTTCTGAAGGCGCAGTCGCCGATGGTGGTCAGATTTGCGGGCAGGGTCAGCGTTCCGTTGAAAGCGCTGTAGAAATTGCCGCCATCCTCATGGTCGAACGCGCAGTTCTGAATCTCAGTGACGCTTTCGGGAATCACAAGACTGCCTGTCCAGTTCACGTTGGCGAACGCGTGGTCCTGAATGACAGTGACGTTATTCCCGTGGAAGGTCAGTTCCCCGTTGAAGCCGGACCAGCAGAACGCCGCGTTGCCGATCCAGTTCACGCTGGCGGGAATCTCCAGGCTGCCGCCGAAGTTCGCGCCGTGGAAGGCGAACTGATCGATGGCCTCGAGCCCTTCGTTCAGGAGGAGCTCGTGTCCGTTGAAGTCAGCGCCATAGAACGCTCTGTCGCAGATATGGCGGAGGGAATCGGGCATGGACAGCTCGGAGTCGAAGCGGGTTTCCGTAAACGCCCATCCGCCGATCTCTTCAAGGCCTTCGTTGATGATAAGAGCGCCGCCGTTAAAGCTGGAATACGCGAACGCGTAATCGTTGATACGGGTAACTCCTTCGGGGATCTCAAGGTCTCCGTCGAAGTTGTTGTTGGAGAACGCGCCCTCACCGAAACCGGTCAGAGAGTTGCTTAGACGCAGTTCACCCCAACAGATAGCCTCATCAAAAGCACCGTTTCCAACTTCCTGAACTCTATCAGGCAGGTAGAGACCACCACCGAACCGGCAGGCATAGAAAGCGGTGTCCTGAATCCAGAGAGGATTGGTTCCGTTGGATTCCCAGTTCTCCCAGTTGCCGTCCCAGCTTCCATCCCAATCACCCGCTTCGATGACGAGGCGGTTTTCGTCGGCATTGCCGTCGAAGGCTTCCTCAAAGGCTCTGGCGTTGATCTCCGAGCAGTTTGCGGGAATCACCAGCTCGCCGTGGAGGTTATGGCACTCCAGGAACGCGCCTTCGTTGATGTAGCCGATACCATTCCCCAGCGTCAGTTTACCGCCGATGCCGGAATTGGCAAAGGCGTACTCCTGGATGCTGCCGACATCTATCGTAATATCATTTCCGACAGCGACCCCTTCAAAGGCGTGCGCTCCGATATCGCCGCCCCTGATCAGGCCTTCCGCGAACGTCATCTTGTCGCAGCCTGTAAAGGCATATGCGCCCCAGTGACCGATATAGGTAGTATTATAGTCCACATACAAAGTGAGGATTTGATCAGCATATTCTGCCCAAGGTGCCGGGTTCTCAGGAGAGTAATCGAACATGTCCCCGTTGCCCCTGATTGTAAGCAGGCCGTCCTTTTCAAGGGTCCAGGTCAGATCATCCTCCGGATTGCCGGTGATATTCTCACCGCACACACCGGAAGCCACAACATCATCCCCGGTGAAAAGAACAACCTGTCCCAGCTGCATCTCCAGGCTATTCCTGTCCACGGGATGATTCATCTCAAAGAGGACATAGCGGTATGTGCCGGAGAGACCTCTGTCGCCGACATAATAACCATAATTGACAAGGTCGCCGACATCCGTAAAGAATGTGCTGTCCCCCATTACCTTGAGATCCCAGTTTTCAAGGTCATTTGAAAATGCAATGAAGAAGGTATCTGGGAGTCTTCCCGGCCATGCTGATGAGTCACCAGCCAGTCTCAAAGCAAAACCCGTAATTTCAGTGGGCTCCGGGAGCTCCATGACGCTGATGAACGGCGTGTTCGTTCCGCAGTACTTACGATCGTCCGCCTGCCAGATGTTCCAGGATTCCTCCCCGTCAAATCCCCGGGTTCCCCATTTCTCAGAGAGCTGCAGCCAAAGATCCATCTTCCCGACAGATTTAGAAGCCGCATCCTGTTCCATAAAGACTTCTCCCGCAGAGGAACATAACGCACCTGAAGGAATAAAGTCGGGAATATCAATCCACGGCAGTTCCACTTCGAGAATGAAACCGCCCACACCGTCATTGTAAGCTTTGTGGTCGTTCCATCCGCCTCCGCCTTGAACATGAACCCACTCTTCAACTCCACTGTCATCGTTGGGTTCGCCTTCGCTCCAATTACTGTATTCGAAGGGCTCGCCGGTTACCCACTGCCAGTTTCCCTCTTCCTCTTCGTCGGTCAAGCCAATCCAGAGGTCGCGGTCGATAATGGCGTTCACCGCGTCCATCTCTTCCTGAGAGGTGATGGTTGCCAGATAGCCACCCATCTCTTCCGCTAACCGCTTTGCTTCGAACCAGGAATAATGGCCAGTATAGCGGTAATAGTTGTGAGTTCCGTAAGATACGTAATCTTCCCAGCCGCCGATTCCGTCTTCCTGGAAATCGATGTGGAAGTTTACGCCGGCCTCAACGCCGTCTCTGTCCGTTGCGGCGCAGTGAACATAGGACCAGCCGTTTGCCACAGCCACAACCGTGACATGATGGTTGTCATCCGGGTCTTCGATTAAGCGAACAACTTCCTCGTTGTCGCTCCACCATCTGACCTCGGTATTGTTGGCATAACGAGGGGTGACGGTGGCAGACAGGTCCCAGGTTTCCATCGGGACGCCTTCCACATCGCCGCCCATGTTCAGCTCGATCCGTCTGACCCAGACTCTCTCCTGCTCGTCGCCGGGGGCGATGAGACCGATCTCCTCCGCGCCGCCAAAGTCTTCCGTGACCTCGCCGAGCTCCGAAGCCTCGATCTTCACGTCCGCCGCGGTCAGCTCGTCCTCCGGGAACTCAGCCGCGCCGATCAGCGAAGCCGCCTCGATGATCTGAGCCGCCGTGAGAAGAACAGCCAATGCTTTCTTCGTGTTCATGGGGTTTCTCCTTTACAAAATAGATTTTTTTGATGCCCCGATTCTGCGGTACCTCCGCACGCCTGCGGCATCGCCCGGCTTTATGGGGAAAATCCTTTTGCGTAAAAGGATAAAGGGAGACGATTTTACAAATATCAAATATCGTTTGATTCAATAAATATGAGGTTGAAATAGACTGCTTATGAAACAAATAAGCAGTTGTTATGATCCCGCGCGTTCCTTTACTGCCAGTTTTGAACGGGCAAAACAGGCGGTAAAGGAAAACGGCGGTTTCATTTTTGAACGGATATTATAAGAAGTATATCGTTCGGATTTTTTTACTCCATTGCCGCGTCCTGCAGCTCCACCGTTGCGATCCGCGGCTCGAAGCAGCAGGCCGGACGGAGGCAGACGATGCGCACACCGCTGGCTCTCTGGGGTCCGATCTTCATGAAGGTGGCCAGCACCGACGTCTTCCCTCCCAGACCGAGAGGTCCGATCCCGGCTTCGTTCACCCGGTCGGTGATCTCGCGCTCCAGACCGCTCTGAACGTCGTACCGCCCGTCGGCCTGAGCCTGAAGCATCAGGGAGGCCGCCTCGTAATGGGACCGCCCGATGCCCACGGCCAGGGTGCAGGGCGAGCATCCCAGCTGAGCGACGCTTTCCTTCGCCCAGGATACGATCTCGTCCATGACCGTCTCCACGCTGTGCCGGTGGAAGACCCGGTAGGTCTTTCCGCGAATGGCCGGACCGCCGCCGAACATCAGCACGTGCAGGCGGATCACGTTTTCCTCGCACCGGCGGATCAGGATCGGGGCCGGTTCGACGCCCGCGCTGTCCGGATCGAGGCCGCCGCTCTGGTCGATCCTCTGCCGCTCGTCCCCCAAAATGCCCATGGGACGGCCGGGGAGAGCACGCAGTCCGAGCTTCACGCCCTCCCGGATCTCGTCCAGCATCCGACCGGTCACGGCGCAGTCCGGTCCGACCTCCAGGATCAGGTGAGGAATGCCCGTGTCGTCGCAGAGGGGAGAACGGTTCTTTTCCGCCGCTTCGGCGTTGTCCAGAACGGTCTGCAGGACCCATCTTGCCTTGTCGTCCGTTTCGGCTCCGACGGCCCGGCGGGACGCTTCCTTTTTGTCCTCCCGGAAGGTGGAGCCCGCCGTCACCAGTGTGTCCCGGACCAGCTCCCTGATGTTACCTGTCATAGATGCTCCTCCCGTGCGCCGCGCCGATGATGGCCGGATACCGGTCCGCCCGGATCAGGT
>CACYWX010000154.1 GCA_902778205.1 uncultured Ruminococcus sp.
GGACCCCGCCGCCGTCAGCAGGACCGAGGTCGCGCTCCTCTATTCGGGCTTTCACGCCGTCCTCATGTACAGGGCCGCCCACCGCCTCCAGAAAAAAGGGTGGGTGATCCCGGCCCGGGCGGTGTCCCAGTTCGCCAAATTCCTCACCGGCATCGAGATCCACCCCGGAGCCGAGATCGGGCGCGGGCTGTTCATCGACCACGGCACCGGCGTCGTCATCGGCGAGACGGCGGTGATCGGGGACAACTGCACCCTCTATCAGGGCGTGACCCTGGGCGGCACCGGCAAGCAGACCGGCAAGCGCCACCCCACCCTGGGCGACAACGTCATGGTGGGCGCCGGTGCGAAGATCCTGGGCGGCTTCAGCGTGGGCTCCGGCAGCAGGATCGCGGCGGGCGCGGTGGTCCTCAGAGAGGTCCCGGAGAACGCCACGGCGGTCGGCGTACCGGCCAGGGTCGTGCGCGTGGCGGGACAGCCGGTGCCGGACGGGGCGGACAAAACGGCTCCGAAGCAGGATGGCCGCCTCCCCGAATGCACCTCCTCCCTGGACCAGGTGAACATCCCCAATCCCGTGGACGCCGAGCTGGTCCAGCTGCGCCGCCATGTGCGGATGCTGGAGGAAAAGCTGGGCATGACGCCCATTCCCGACGCGGAGGTCTTCGGCCCCGACGGCTCCGGGATCTGATGATATACACTTAACGGGAGGAATCTCCATGAAATGTCCAACCTGCGGACGGGAGCTGTCCGAGGGAGACCGCTTCTGCCCGTACTGCGCCAGGCCGGTCACGCCTCAGGAGAACAGACAGCCGGGCGGAACCCCCTCCGAAAAGGATCCCTATTCCGGATACGCCGTCCCTCCCACGCCTCCGGCGCCGACCGGTAATCCCCGGCCGCGGCGGGGTGCGATGATCGCAAAGGCCATCCTCGCGGTGCTTCTCTACCTGGCCCTGTTCTTCGGGGTTCAGTCCTGCGTCATCGGGACCTATATCGGCACGAATCTGGACGCGGCGGGCCTTGCTCTCGCCGTGGAAAACGGGGATCAGGCGTCTTTTGAAAGCATTTACGGACAGATGATGCAGTCCGCTCTGGACCTGGTCTACCAGCACCAGACCCTCCTCCTGCTCATCGCCAATCTGACCGCGATCCTGATCCTGTGCCTGCAGTTCCGTCTGCGGAGGAAGAGACCGGCGGAGGAGTTCGCCTTCCATCCCGTCAGTCCCCTGCGCCTGATCCAGTTTGCCGTGTTCGGCGTCGCGCTCAACGCGGCGGTGTCCATCCTGCTGGGACTGCTCCCCCTCCCCGAGGAGCTGTACGCCGTGCAGGAAAACCAGTACGCCGCCCTGTACGAGGGATCGATGCTTCTGAACCTGTTCTCGGTGGGCGTTGTGGGACCCGCCGCGGAGGAGCTCTTCTTCCGGGGGATCCCCATGACCCGGCTGGAGCCGGTGATGGGAAGCGCGGGTGCGGTGATCCTCTCCTCCTTCCTCTTCGGCCTGGCCCACGGGACGCCCATCGCCATCGGCTACGCCTTCCTCGTGGGGCTGGTGCTGGCCCTGATCTACCGGAAATACCGCACGATCCTGCCGGGCATCGTCTGCCACTGCTTCTTCAACATGTCCTCCTACTGGATCCGCGAATCCTGGGAGGGAGCCGCCGTGGTGATCCTGGGCGCCGTTTCCGTCCTGACCGTGGTCTCCACCTGGTACACCGCCGTGATCCGCTATCCCTCCTTCACCGATGTGGTGTGGGACACCGCCGGACGTATCCGGACTGACGATCCCGCAAAATCCGCCGTCATCTCCGAGCTCCGCGCTGCCAGAGCGGACGGACAGCTGGACATGGACACCCTCGAGCGCCTGTCCGGAGAATGGGACAGGGCGTCCGGGAAAAACGGGCCGGATGACGACGGAGAAGACAGATAGAAAAGTTATGGGCGCCGCGTACGTTTACAGCGATAAACGGCTGCGCCGCGTTATGAACGCTGACGCGCGTTATCCGGATGTGCCGCAGGCAGCCCGATAAAAATACAACCATAAAGAGGAACCGCCATGAAACTCTACAACACCCTCACCCGGACCCGGGACGAATTCGTCACCCATGAGCCCGGCAAGTGCCGCATGTACACCTGCGGTCCCACCGTCTACCACTTCGCCCACATCGGCAACCTCCGCACCTACATTATGGAGGACGTCCTTGAAAAATACCTCCGCTATACCGGCCTCGACGTGACCCGCTGCATGAACATCACCGACGTGGGCCACCTGACCAGCGACGCGGACACCGGCGAGGACAAGATGCTCAAGGGCGCGAAGCGGGAGCACAAGACCGTCATGGAGATCGCGCAGTTCTACACCGACGCCTTCTTCGCCGACTGCCGTAAGCTCAATATCAAGATCCCCGAGATCGTCGTGCCCGCCACCTCCTATATCGACAAGTTCATTCAGATGGTGACGGTCCTTCTGGACAAGGGATACGCCTATCTCTCCGGCGGCAACGTGTATTTCGACACCTCGAAGCTGGACGACTACTACGTCTTCGGCAATCAGGAGGCCGAGGACCTGGCCGTGGGCGTGAGAGAGGGCGTGGAGGAGGACGAGTCCAAGCGGAACAAGACCGACTTCGTCCTGTGGTTCACCAAATCCAAGTTCGAGGATCAGGAGCTGAAATGGGACAGCCCCTGGGGCGTCGGCTATCCCGGCTGGCACATCGAATGCTCCGCCATTTCCCTGTGGAATCTGGGCGAGTATCTGGACCTCCACTGCGGCGGCATCGACAACGCCTTCCCCCATCACACCAACGAGATCGCCCAGAGCGAAGCCTACCTCGGCCATCCCTGGTGCACCCACTGGTTCCACGTGCTCCATCTGAACACCGCCTCCGGCAAGATGTCCAAGTCCTCCGGCGAGTTTCTGACCGTCTCCCTGCTGGAGGAGAAGGGCTACGATCCCCTGGTGTACCGGTTCTTCTGCCTGGGCTCCCACTACAGAAAGTCCCTGGTCTTCTCCTGGGAGGGCATGGACTCCGCGAAGACCGCCTACAACAAGCTGATTGCCCGGATCGCGTCCCTGAATCCCGACGACGCCTCCCCGCTGGACGAGGAGACCTTCGCCGCCCTGAAATCCCGCTTCACCGACGCCATGGATAACGACCTGAACACCGCCCTGGCCCTCACCGCCCTCTACGACGTGCTGAAGGCCAAGACAAACGACCGCACGAAGCTGGCCCTGCTCGCCGACTTCGACACGGTGCTGTCCCTGAATCTCATGGACGCCGCCGCAAAGGTCCGGGAGCAGAACAAGGCCGCCGAAGCCGCCAAGACCGCGACGCAGAACGGAAACGGGGAGCTCACCGTGGTCTGCCTCTCCTCCGGAGCGGACGAGGAGCTGAAAACCAGAGTCGAGGAGCTGATCCGGGAGCGCGCCGCCGCCAAGAAAGCGAAGGATTTCGCCTCCGCCGACGCCATCCGCGACCGGCTAACCGCCATGGGCGTCACCCTCAAGGACGGCAAAAACACCGTGGAGTGGAGTCTCTGAGCGCCGACGTCAAAAAAACGGATGCGGTCTCCCGCACCGTTTCTTCACACGCCCGCTCTTGCATCCCGGGCCGGCTTATGGTATAATGGACCGTCGGGATCACGGGAGCCTCAGGACGTAGCCCTTTCCCCGGACGGACAGGATCGCGCCGTCCCCGAACAGCGGGCGCAGCTTCCTCCGCAGATAGCCCATATAGACGTCCGTCAGATTGGACCGCGCGCCCTCTCCGGCCGACAGCTCCTCCCGGGAGACACACACCCCGCGCCGCCGGTACAGGATCCGGAAATACCCGGCCTCCCGGGGCGTCAGACGAACGGTCGTCCCGCGCCAGGACACGGCTTCCCCGTCCGGCGAGACGAAGACCGCGTCCATGGGATCCGCCGTCCCAGGCTCGTTCCGCGGCAGATCCGGGGATCGGTCCGACGGCATCCCCTCGGCGTTCCCGTCCGCCCGGATGTCGTTCCGGGACCGGAGAGTCCCGTCGTCCAGGGCGCGGACAGCCTCCCCCAGCACCCGGATCCCCTCCTCAAGCAGGATCGGCACGGGCAGAAAAAACACGCGCCCTCCCCGTTCCGCACCCGCGGCGGCATCCGGAAAACGGTCCCGCGGAACCAGAAGCACCGCGCATTCCCCCTCACCCGGACGAACCACGTCCAGACGAACCACGTCCGACTGAGCCGGAGTTGGCAGTTCGGCGATCCGCAGAATGGCGTCCGGAGCTTCGTCCGGATCGGAGCCGATCCCGCAGAAGGCCAGAAGGGCTTCGAGGGTCCGCCCGGTCCCGGGATCGGCAGTTTCAAGCAGGATCTTCATCGCACCCGCCTCCCGCCGGCTCCGATTTCCGATAGGACAGGAAGCCGGCCTGTTCGGAATCATGATAACACAGGACCGGCGGAAAGTCAAGCCGGAGAAAGGAGCCCCCGGTGAATCCCCCCGAAAGCTCCCTGCCCGGAACCGACCGGGAAGCCACCTGCTGCTTCACCGGCCACCGCCGCCTGCCCGGGGAACGCCTCCCCCGGATCGCGGAGAAGACCTCCCATGTGGTGGACGTGCTGATCCGCTCCGGCTACCGGTGGTTCATCGCCGGAGGCGCGCTGGGCTACGATACCCTGGCGGAACAGATCGTGCTGGACAAGAAGCGGGAGAACCCCGACGTCCGCCTGATCCTGGCCCTGCCCTGCCGGGATCAGACGGGCGCCTGGCTGAGACTGCCCGCGGACCGGCGGAACGAATGCCTCCGGGAATACCAGCGGCTGAAGGGGCTGGCGGACGAGGTCCGGTACGTGAACGACTTCTATTTCGAGGGCTGCATGCGGGAGAGGAACCGCTATATGGTGGAGCACTCCTCCTTCTGCGTGGCCTGCTTCGACGGCTCCCTCAAAAGCGGCGCGGGACAGACATACCGCCTCGCCCAGAAATCCGGCCTGAAAATCTACAACTGCTGGGAGTGAGCCCTCCCCCGCCCCAGTATCCGTTCAAAACTAAATTATATAAAGGAAGGTCCGTTATGAAAACTCTGAAGCCTCTCGCAAGCTTTACGGGCACCCGACCCGTCATCACCATCGTCATGGACGGCGTGGGCCTCGCTCCCGAATCCGAAGCCAACGCCGTGCGCCTGGCCCGGACCCCCAATCTGGACCGGCTCATGGCCAACTGCCCCTGGGTTCAGCTGAAAGCTCACGGCACCGCGGTCGGTCTGCCCACGGACGACGACATGGGCAACTCCGAGGTGGGCCACAACGCCCTGGGCTCCGGTCAGGTGTTCGCGCAGGGCGCCAAGCTGGTGTCCGCCTCCATCGAATCCGGCAAGATGTTCTCCTCGAAGGCCTGGGAGGAGCTCACCGGAGGCGTGAAGCAGTCCGGCGGGACCCTCCATTTCCTGGGCCTGTTCTCCGACGGCAACGTCCACAGCCACATCGACCACCTGAAGGCCATGATCGAACAGGCCAAGAAGGACGGCGTTGCGAAGGTCCGCGTTCACATCCTGCTGGACGGCCGCGACGTGGGCGAGACCTCCGCCCTGGACTATGTGGATCCCTTCGAGGACTTCCTCGCCGGTCTGCGCGATGACTCCTTCGACGTGAAGATCGCCTCCGGCGGCGGCAGAATGAAGATCACCATGGACCGCTACGAGGCCAACTGGGCCATGGTCTCCCTGGGCTGGAAGACCCACGTGCTGGGCGAGGGCCGCCAGTTTGCCTCCGCGCACGACGCCATCGTCACCCTCCGGGAGGAGACCCACGCCATCGACCAGGATCTGGATCCCTTCGTCATCGCCGAGAACGGAAAGCCCGTGGGCACCGTGGAGGACGGCGACAGCGTGATCTTCTACAACTTCCGCGGCGACCGCGCCATCGAGATCTCCAAGGCCTTCGAGGGCGGCGCGGACTTCGACAAGTTCGACCGGGTGCGCGTCCCGAAGATCGTCTACTCCGGCATGCTGGAATACGACGGCGACACCCACGTTCCCTCCCGCTATCTGGTGGCCCCGCCGGAGATCACCAACACCATGGGCGAGTACCTGGCCGACATGAAGATCCGCCAGTTCGCCATCTCCGAGACCCAGAAATACGGCCACGTGACCTACTTCTGGAACGGCAACCGCTCCGGCAAGTTCTCCGAGGAATACGAGACCTACGAGGAGATCCCCTCCGACGTGGTACCCTTCGAGCAGCGGCCCTGGATGAAGTGCGCCGAGATCACCGACCGCCTCATCGAGGTCATCGAGAGCGGCGAGTACGACTGCATCCGCGCCAACTTCCCCAACGGCGACATGGTGGGCCACACCGGATCCCTGGAGGCCACCATCTGCGCCATGGAAGCCCTGGACCTGCAGATCGGGCGTCTGCTGCCCGTCATCGAGAAGGCCGGCGGCGTCCTGCTGCTGACCGCGGACCACGGCAACGCCGACGAAATGGCCGAGTTCGACAAGAAGACCGGCGCGGTGAAGCACAACAAGGACGGCTCCCTGAAGGCCAAGACCAGCCACACCCTCAATCCGGTGCCCTTCATCTTCTTCGATCCCAAGGGCGCGGACCGCTATACCGTGAAGAAGGACGGAAAGTTCGGCCTCTCCAACGTGGCGGCCACCGCCGTGAACCTCCTCGGCTACGAGGCTCCCTCCATGTGGGATGAGAGCATGATCGAGATCAAATAAAGCTCCGTCATCCGGACCCCAAAAGAGAAAAAGGGAAAAGCGATCCGCGGATTCCGAGCGATCCGCGCCGCTTTTCCTTCTCTGTTTCTTTGATCATGATCCTGTAGCAATGCCCGGGATTAGCTGCACTTTGCTCTACAAAAGTTTTTGATCGAACTTTTTCCAAAAAGTTCGTGGGGTGTCGGGGCAACGCCCTGAGCCGACTGGGTTTCATCAAAGATGAAACCCGGCAGAGGTCGGAACACCCAGGACTTCAAAGGAGTTCCTCTTTTGGTCGGGCTGTCGCAAAACAATCCAAAAGTTTTGGTCCACCTTTTTCAAAAGGTGGTAGGGTGTCTGGGCAACGCCCTGAGCCCGACTGGGTTTCATCTTTGATGAAACCCGGCAGAGTCCGGAACACCCAGGACTTCCAGAGAGTTCCTCTTTTTGGTTCTTTTTGCGCATTTATGCGCGGCTCCTCGATAAAGGAGAAAAAGAATAACGAACACCTTTGAAGCACAACAGGGCTGTCGCATTTCTCCATTTTC
>CACYWX010000155.1 GCA_902778205.1 uncultured Ruminococcus sp.
GGTGCCGCAGGGTCCCCTTCCCGGTCTTTTGATCGTAAGGGGTGACGCCGTGCTTGACCATGTATTCCCGGATCACCTGGGCGATCTGGACCGCCGGCTCCGACTGGAGCATACAGTCGGGACAATCCACCACATCGTGGGACCGGGAGCGATAAAAGCCGATGGCGGGCTCCTCCGCCGTTCCGCCCACCGGGAACTGGCCGTTGTTGCGGTAGTACAAGGGCTCCTCCATGGCGACGATGGGTTCTACGGCCGGATCCGTCAGGCCTCCGATCCGCTCCAGGTTATCCCTGACCTTCCGCTCTTTCCACAGCAGCTGCCCTTCGTAACTCATATTCGCCAGGCTGCAGCCGCCGCAGTCTCCCGCGAAGGCGCAGTGGGGCTCGATCCGGTACTGTGAAGGCTCGATGATCCGGGTCAGCCGGCCAAAAGCGAAGGATTTCTTCACTTTCGTGATCTCCGCTTCACACCGGTCTCCCATCACCGCACCCGGCACAAAGACTGCCATGCCCTCCGCACGGCCGATGCCTTCCGCGTGGCCCACGTCTGCCTGTGCGGCATCAGCCGCCCTGAGCTGCTCTGCCATGGCTATCAGCCGGAGACGGCGGCCTTGGTGTAGACCACGAAGCCGGGCTTGGCCCCCGCGGGCTTCTTGACCTTACCCGCCTGGATGTAGTCCACCGGGATCATGACGCCGCCCCGGGCCTTGGAATTGTACGCGGCGATCTCGGCGGCCTCGGTGAAGGCCTCGCCGGAGGGATCCCGCTCTCCCTCGAAGCACTGGAGCACCACATGGGAGCCCGGCTGGTTCTTCACGTGGAACCACCAGTCGCCCCGGGACGCCAGCTTCGTGGTCAGATAGTCGTTGGCCACGTTGTTCCGTCCGCAGAGGACCGTGTGGCCGTCGGAGGTGCGGTACCGGGCTATGGAGGGCGCGGACTGCTTCTTCTCCGTGTAGTTCTTCATTTTGGAGGCGTATCCGCTGTGCCAGAGCTCCGCCCGGATCTCGGAGAGCTCCTTTTCCCCGTCGGCGCGGGTCAGGGCGTCCAGCACCGTGTAGACGTAGGCCAGCTCCTCCTCCGCGGCCGCCAGCTGTTCGGTCAGATGGACCCGTGCGGCCTTGGACTTATTGTATTTCTTGTAGTAGACCTGGGCGTTGGCCTGGGGTGAGAGCCGCTTGTCCAGAGGGATCTTCACGGTGCCGCCGGCCTCATCGTACCAGTTCTCCAGCTCGCACTCCTTCATGCCCCGTTCCAGACGCCAGATGTTGGCGGTGATGAGGTCGCCCCAGAGCTTGTACCGCTCCCCGTCCTCGCAGTCGGCCAGCTCCGCGCGCTGCTTGTCCATCTTCTTGAGGATGCGCGTCTCTGCGTTGGAAAGGAGGCGGAACACGTCCGAGGCCTTCCGGTGAAGCCGTTCCTCCCGGCTCCGCTCTCCGTAGTACACGTCGATGAGCCGCCCGAAGGACTCGACCTGCTCCTTCTCGTACCCGGCTCCGTACTGACGGATGTCCATGAAGGCGTATTCCGCGGGGACGCCGTCCTTTTTGATCACGGTGGGGACCCCGTCCAGATTCCGGATGAGGTTCACCACCCGGAAGAACTGCTCCGTCAGGTCCCGCTCAGCCTCCCGCATGGTGGCGTCCGTCTTTCCGGCGGCCCGGTAGACGATTTCCCGGGCGATGAGGGGAGCCAGACCGGCGAAGCGCGACATGATGAACTTCTCGGCGGGCCTGTCCGGATCCTCCGCCGCGGCCATGGCCTTGAAGGTCCGCTCGTCGGTGGTCCCGGCGATGGGATCGGCCTTGTCCTGCTTCGGCGGGAGCTCGTAGCGCATGCCCGCCAGCACCTGCCGCTTCTCGCTGGCGGTGAAGTCCACGGATTTGAGGAGTCCGATAATCTTGTCCCCCGCGTCCGTGATGATGATATTGGAGAACCGCCCCATGAGCTCGGCGATGACGTGCTTCTGCGTCGGGAAGCCCATGTCGTTGTGGGTGTCGAAGGTCAGGCGGGCGGCCCGCTCGAAGCCCAGCTGTTCCGCCCCGGCGAAGCGCGCTCCGGAAAAATGCTTGCGGAGCATCATGCAGAACATGGGCGGGGTCGCGGGATTCTCGGGCTTGATGGCGGTCAGGTTCATATAGGAGCCGTTCCCGCCGGCGGATATGTTCAGTCGGTGCTCCTCTCCGCCGCAGCGGATCACGAAGACCGCCTCCTCCCGGCCGGGCTGGAAGATCTTGTCCACCTTCCCGCCGGTGAGTTTTCGGTTGAGCTCGTCCACGACGAAGCGGAGCATGGCGGCGTCAAATGCCATATGGAAATACCTCGGAGACAAAGTGATCGGGCGTCACCCGGGACACGGATGCGCGCGCCGGTTTGCGTCATTCCTCTTTCCTGTCCAGATGATCGAAGAAGGCCCCGTCGTCCTCGCCGGATTTGCGGAAGACGAAGGGGAAGATCCTGGCGGAGGGGATCAGTCCGGCCTTTTCGGCGCACCGGACGGAGGGCTCGTTGAGATGGGAGGTCAGGTACTGGACCCTCTCTCCCATCCCGGTCAGATACGACGTCAGAAGAGCCGTGCAGGCAGGCCCGAAGCCGCGTCCCCGCCACGTCTCGGCGCACTCCACGTTCATCTCGCAGAAGCCCTCGTCCTCGGAGACGTCGTTGAGACCGGCGAAGCAGACGATCCGTCCCTCCCCGTCCCGTACCACAGCCATCCTGTCCACGGGATTGGCCGGATCCAGGGCGAACTCGTCCAGCGCCAGCTCCCCGTCCCAGCGCTCCCCCTCAAGGGTTGAGATCAGGACGGCGGGCGCGGTGTCCGTCAAAAGGGCCGACCCGGGACGGTAATCGATCAGCGGGTAGTCGGCGGTGTCGGCCTCGTCGTACCCGAAGGGCTCCATCAGCGGCCGGAGGGCGTCCGTCAGCCACTCCACGGCCTCATGGGACAGGGGATCGGCGGAAAAGCGCTCCTCGAACCGGCGGCACAGGTCCCCGGCGAAGGAGTAGCACAGGATCCGCAACTCCCCGTTTCCGTACAGGGTCAATTCGGCCGGAACCGCCAGAGGGCTTTCCTCGGCGAACACGAGCCGCTCGAATTCCGTTTTTTCCAATACGATCATGCGCTCCGCTCCTCCGTATCCCATCCGGCAAAAAGACCGTCCTCCGCGCCGGACATGCTCATGGATTTCTCCGCCCCGGCCTCCCCTCCGCCGGCGATCACGAAGAAATACGGCGGGAACCGGGTGTCCACGGGATCCTCCCGCCGGTGTCCGAACAGGCCGGTCACAAAGCGGTAATAGCGGTAGTACCCCTCCAGGCTCCGGTTCAGGAAGAAGTAGCAGGCCGGAGAGGAGCCGGTCAGGGGAAAGACCAGGGCGTCGTGGGTCTCGGGTGAGAAGGTATTCTCCGCGTAGTACATGTTCATATACAAAACGGTTTTCCCGGGCATCGCGGCCTCCAGGCCCTCCCGGAAGCCGTCGGTCAGCTCCCGGCCGTCCACGGCGCAGAGGGCTCCCCGCTCCGTCTCGGCGAAGGCGACGGCGATGCGCTCCGGCAGGGTGTCCGCGTCCTTGTCCTCATAGGTGGCCACGCCGAACTTCTTGGCCTCCGACATGGTGCTGTTGACGTAGAAGATCTCGCTCAGGTAGTCGCAGCAGTCGTCGGTCATGCCAGTCTGCTCCTTCAGGGAGCGGATGCGCTTGTTGAAACGGTCCTCGTCGGTCTGCTTCAGCATGTTCCCGGCGATGGCCACCTGATTGTGGGTCAGGGGCATGAGGACGTCCGAAATATCGTTGTTCTGCTTGACGAACCGGGTGAGATGGCCCAGCACGTCGTAGCTCTCGGCCACGGCGAAATCCATGCCCACCACAATCAGATCCGCCGCGGCCACGTCCGACCGGGCGTCGTAATACACGGCGTAGGTGTTGGTGTCCGGGCGGAATTTCTCCCCGGCCAGCCGCAGAGGCGCGACGAACACCTTTTCCAGTCCGGCGGGAGTGAAAAACAGAAGCGCCAGTCCCTGCAGAACGACGACGGCCGCCAGAAACACGGCCAGCCGCCGGAGGGTTTTGCCCATATCGGTTGCCTTCCCTTTCATTTCAGTGCTTCTATTGTATCGCATCCGCCGTCCGAAATCAACAGCATTTCATAAAAACTTGCCGTATGAACGTTCATTTTTCGTTGAAAAGTGCCGTTTTCCGACAAAAATCCCCGCGGTCCGCCCCGTTTGTCAGGACGCCGCGGGGTGTGCTATGTCATGCGGTCAATCTTCGATCTCCATGATGTCGTAGAGATCGATCCGGGGAACGGTGACGGTGATCCGGCCGTCGGACCACGTGAAGTCCAGCCTCCGGCCCTCGGGCTGAAGGATCAGGGCGGCGGGCTTCTTTTCCGCGGCCACGGACAGGGTAACGTCCAGAACCGGCGGGATGAAGTCCTCCGTGGCGGTCTCCCGGGAGGCGTGGGAGCCGTTGGCGTTGACCAGCTGGACGAACCGTTTCCCATCCTTGACGAGGATCCCGACCTCCAGCAGGCCGAGAGCCTTTTCGATCCTCACAGCGGGCGTGTACAGCCGCTCCGCCAGGGTCCGGATCAGATCCCGGTGGATGTACTGGACGCAGATCCCGTACTGGGTCCCGATGTCCGCGGCGATCATGGCGATTTTTCCCTTCCCATAGGGGAGGATCACTGCGCCGGGCAGATTGGTCTCCCGTTCCGCGTCCCCGATCCTGCCTACGGTTTCGGCTCCCTCCGCCGTCACCGCATGGGCGTCCTTCAGGATCCCGGTGTATTCCCCGTCCACGGTCAGCCACCGCTGGCGGTCGGTCTGGTCCGAATCGTCCACCGTCACGCCGGGCAGGTCCTTTGCGAAAGTCCGGCAGGTGAAGGGCCCGGTCAGAAGCAGGCTCCCGCCGTTCTCCGCGTATGCCAGCAGCTCCGCTTTCATGGCATCGTCCAGCCCGTATTTCAGCTCCGGCACGGCGATGAGTCCCCAGTCCGCGCACCGGCCCCGGAGGGTGTGCTCGCAGGCGATCTCCACGGGCTGTCCCGCGTCGCACATCAGCGCCGTCAGGCCCACCGTGCGCTCGTATCCCGTGCGGCCCCACAGGTTCCCGTGCTCCAGGGCCCGGTCGTGGGTGGACAGAAGGATCACCGCGTTGTGCTCGGCCTTTCCGCGGAAGCAGTAGGGCTCCCGGGCCCGGACGAAGGCTCCCACGTCCTTCATGCGCCGGATCTGCTCCATGCGGGGGGAGCCGTCCGGATACTGGGTGATGTAGTTCTGGAAGCCGCCTCCCAGGGACAGCACCGCTGCGGCCTCCTGCATGATCTGCACGGGATGCTTCGGGACGCCGGACAGCTTCAGGTCCCCGTGTCCGGAGCGGAAGTTCCAGGCCATAAGGTCCCAGGTCATGTTCTGCTGAGCGATGGCGCGTCCCGCGTATCTGGCCACGTTGAAGGAGTTGCTGGGGTTGAAGTCGCCGGAGAGGAAGTCCACGTTCGACGTCACGGGCTCCGGCATGTGGTCGGTGTAGGCCCAGTTGGAGGCGATCTGGAAGTCTGGGTACTCCCGGTGCACCTCGTCCACGTAATGGCGGACGTATCTCCGGAACAGCTCCCGGCAGAACTCCCGATACTCCTCGAAATGCGGATCCCCGGGCTTCACGGGCAGCTCCCCGCCGAGATCGATTCCGGTCTCCTTCTCAAAGGCGGCCACGGTTTCGGGATCGTAGTCCGCGGCGGTCCCCCAGCATTCGCCGTCCACCCATACGCCGTCCGCGCCGTACTTTCCCGCCAGCTCCTTCAATTGCGGGATGAGGAGCATGTCGGCGTAGTGTCCCGCCACCCGGGTCACCGCGTCGGAACGGGTCCCGGGCGGATTCATGATGGCCTCCCCCGGGTGATGCTCGCAGAACCGCCGGTCGATGACGCCGGAGTAATGGAGGTAGAGAGCCACCCCCTCCTCCTTCGTGACCCTGCGCCACAGGGCCAGGGTGTCCATGGCAAACCGCGGCATGGGATTCTCGAGCTCCGTGGGATAGGACGCCCAGCCGGGATGCCCCTTGCAGTCCACCTGAATGAAGTCCGGACGGATCTCCCGGCAGATTTCGCGGATGTCCTCCTCCTTCAGGGTCGCCCCGACGACGGCGCCGGTGGCCGGATTGGCGTGAAAATCGAAATGCAGGCCAAACGCGCTGTCCGCTCTTCTTTTCATGATGCTTCTCCTTCCGCTGAAAACGTGAATGTCGGATTGTATGCGAAACCGATTCGGGCCGTCACTCCGACAGGAGCTCGACCCGGTATCCGTTCCAGGTTTCCCCGAAGCCCGCGGCGTCCCTCCGGCGGTACACGACCAGATCCTCCGCGCACATGTCGAAGGCCGAGCCCGCCACCCGGCCGGGAGCGTCGCCGAGGAAGATCAGCCGTTTCAGGGAGCGGCAGGCGTGGAAGGCGTAGGTCTGGATCTTCCGCACCCCCGCCGGGATCCTCACCTCCTCCAGCATGACGCAGGAGTAGAAGGTATCCCAGGCCACGTAACCGACCCGCGCCGGGATCGTGAAGGTCCTCAGCCGGTTCTCCCCCAGGAAGGCTCCTCCCCGGATCTCCTCCACCGTATCCGGCAGGGAGACCTCGGTCAGCTCCATGAGGGTGCAGAAGGCGTACTGACCCACGGCGGTGATTCCGTCCTCCACGACGATTTTCCGGACCTTAACGCCGTCCCGCCGCATCCACCACTTGGGCCGGGGCTTTCCCCAGACGCCCCAGCTGTTTCCGTTGTAATCCCACATGGGGCCGGACCCGCACACGGTCAGCACGCCGCCCTTTGTCAGCTCCCAGATGGCGTGGTCCCCGCACTGGCCTCCGTCGGCGATCCGGTCCCCGCGATCGTCCTGCTCCGGAGTACCGTCGGCGGAATTCTCATAGGGCGTATACATCCGGACGGTACGCGGGGAGACCCCCAGCTCCCGGGCGATCTGCACGGCGGTCCAGTCGGGATGCTCCCTCTGCAGGACGCCGACGTTCAGGGCAGTCTTGCTGCTCCACACTCCGGTGGTCAGAAGCAGCCTCCTCACCGCCGCCTGCGAAAGTCCCAGACGCTCTGCGGTCAGCCGGACGGATCCCGTTTTTTCGTATTCCTCCGCCGCCTTAAGCAGCCTCTCGTCCACGGCGCGTCCCTCCCAT
>CACYWX010000156.1 GCA_902778205.1 uncultured Ruminococcus sp.
TTCCTCCCAGGTGCCGTACAGCTCCCGGCAGGTCAGGTAGATCCTCCCCTCCGGCGTCTTGGACAGGACCGCGGCCCGGATGATCTCCCCCGTGCGGAACCGATCGGCAGGATGGGAGACCCGGGACACGGAGATCCGGTCTACCGGCAGAAGGGCGGGCACCCCGGCCCCGATGTCGCAGAAGGCGCCGAAGGGCTCGAGATGGGTGATCCTGACCCGGAGAATGTCCCCGGGAGTCATGGCGGCCATGGCGGTCCGGCAGAAGGAGCGCTGAACGGACCGGCGGGAGCAGACGGCGATCCGCTCTCCCCGGGGACCCCGCCGGAAGCCCGTGATCCGGAACTGCACCGGCTTGCCCACTCGGGTGATGACGGCGATGTCCCGGGGCTCCGATCCGTCCGGCATGAAAACCGCCTCCTCCTTCGGGATCACGCCTCTGAGGCCGGAGGGAAACTCCACTCTCAGCTCCATGGACGCGCAGTCGCAGAGGACGCAGGGAGCCTCCAGGATGCGTCCCGTCTCCGCCGCCTCAAGGAGGGAATCCGAATCCCGCAGGGCCGCCCGGTTCCGCGGTGTGTCCGTCAGCTCGCCCTCCGGCACGAAGCTCTCCTCCGCAGTCATGAGCCCGGCTGTTTCTTCTATTGTGTTTCCCTGCATTTTGATCCACCTCGTTCCGCGTTTTGCACCATCCTATGCGGGGGAGGCGGGAAATATTCGCCGGCTTGGGGAAACCGCGGGGCTCCCGTTTGCCGCGGATTCATAAATTCTTCAGAAACTGCTTGCAATCGGGGAGTTCATGTGGTAAAATAATACAGGAATCCGCTGAGGACGGCGGCTAATGCGCACTTGGCCGGCGGAATCCGCGGTGAACTGATTCTGTAAAGGAGGTAATGATAAGTGAAGTTTTGCCCGAACTGCCATCTGTCCTACGACGACAGCGCCAATGTCTGCGGTCAGTGCGGCGGTCCCCTTCAGATGATCCCCCAGCAGTTCCGTCAGCAGCCTCAGGTGGCGTACGACTCTGCGGACCATACGGCTGAATTCAGCGCGCAGGATATTTCCGACAACAAGGTCTTCGCCATGCTGCCGTACCTGATGAGCTTCATCGGAGTGATCGTCGCGCTTCTGGCCGCGCCGTCTTCTCCCTATACCATGTTCCATGTGAGACAGGGGCTGAAGATCAGCGTCACGTCGATCCTTGTGACCATCGTCGGTATGATCATCCCGTTCCTGGGCTGGTTTGCGGCGGGTGTCTGCGCCATCATTCTTTTGGTCGTGCAGATCATCTGCTTCTTCCGCGTCTGCAAGGGTGAGGCCAAGGAACCTCCCATTATCAAGAATCTGTCTTTTCTGAAATAAGCCACAGGCATAATTCCTATATCCGTCAATTCAAAACGCCCGTCATCCGGCAACCGGGATGCGGGCGTTTTCTGTGTATAAACGGTTCCGGGGTTCACGTCTCCGGATACAGCCTGAACCGGGCGGTTTCCTCACGGTATCCGGTCAGGGATTCCGACAGGGAGGGAAGATACTCCTCCGGGCAAAAGTTCCCCCGCCGGATGAGGTCGGAGCCGAAGAGATTCGAGAGAAAGGAGCGGTCCTCGTACCGGTCCGGATGGAGGCGGCGGATCAGGCTCAGGGCGTACACTCCCGTGTCGAAGGGGCGGTAGGTCCTCCGGTCCGTCACGTGGATCTGGATCCCCCGGCACAGCTCTCCGGCGTACTTAGAGAAGGTGGGCGTGAAGGCGGTCTCCCGGAACAGGCAGCCCGGCAGGATCCCGGCGTCTCCCAATTCCGTCAGCTCCCGGCGGAGGGCGGCCGAATCCAGCCACGGCGCGCCGAACAGCTCGAAGGGCTTCGTGGTGCCGCGTCCCTCGGATACGTTGGTGCCCTCGAAGAGGCAGGTGCCGGCGTAGATCAGGGCGCAGTCCACAGAGGGCAGATTGGGAGAGGGGCAGACAAAGGGCAGGTCGCCCTCGTCGAAGAACATCTGACGGACGACGTTTTGGCAGGGGATCACCGTGAGGTCACAGCCGATGCCCGCCTTTTCGTTCAGGTACAGGGCCAGCTCGCCGATGGTCATACCGGTCCGGGCCGGGATGGGGAAGCGCCCCACGCCGGAGGAAAAGGCCGGATCCAGCAGGTTCCCCTCCGGGACGCAGGCGATCATGGGGGGACGGTCCAGCACCCACACGGGAACGCCGTGGGCCGCCGCGGTCCTCATGCAGTCCGTCATGGTGTACTGATAGGTGTAGTACCGGGAGCCGATGTCCTGAATGTCGAAGAGCAGGCATCCCAGAGACGCCGTGACCTCCTCCGCCCGGGACCGGCCCGGTCCGTAGGTGGAATACACCGGCAGTCCCGTGGCCTCGTCGACGTATTCCTCCACCTCCGCGCCTGCCTGACGGTCTCCGCGGACGCCGTGCTCCGGGGAAAAGAGCGCCGTCAGGGGACAGAGCTCCCGAAGCGCTTCATAAACGGGCCGGGCGTCCTTTGTAATGCCCGTGGGATTGGTCACCAGCCCCACGGAGGAGAACTGCCCGAGTTCCCGGAGCAGGTAAGGCTCGGACAGAAGCGCGTCCGCGCCGGAGAGGATGGTTCGTTTTGCCATGGCGGCCTCCTGTGTTATAGGATATGCGAGAGCTCAGTCGAAGTACGAGGCCGCGCCCCAGGGTTCGGCGGAATCGGGGCCGTCCAGTCCCAGGGCCCGGTCCGCCTCGGTCAGGACCACGTTGTGGAAGATCCGGCGGTCCCGGAAGAAGGGTCCCCGGTTGTCGCGACCGTAGTGGACGGAGTTGGTCAGCAGCACGACGGTGATCCCGGTACGGGCGTCGCAGTAGACCGAGGTGCCCGTGTAGCCGTTGTGGCCATAGGAGCCGGGGGTGGTGAATTCCCCGGAGGCGGACAGGTCGTGGCGGCGGAGGGAGAAGCCGTATCCCCGGTCCTCGTCCAGTCCGGGGGTGTAGTCGTGGATCGCCAGCTCGAAGGTCCTGCGGTTCAGAAAGCGTCTGCCCTCCAGAGTCCCGCGGTTCGACAGCATCTTCGCGAAGCGGATCGTGTCGTCCAGGGAGGCGAAGACTCCCGCGTTGCCGGACACGCCGCCGAGAAAATGGGCGTTCTCGTCGTGGACATGGCCGCAGATATAGTACCCCGTGTGGGAGGACAGCTCCGTGGCCGCGATGTCCGGATCGGCAGGATCGACGATGTCCGGCCGGGTCAGCGGATTGTAGCAGGCCGTCCTCATGCCGAGGGGGGAGAACACCAGCTCGTCCGCCAGCTTGTCCAGAGGCGCGCCGGCGATGGTCTCCAGGATCCGCTGAAAGAGGATATACCCCATGCAGGAGTAGCGGACCTCCTCCCCGGGCTTGCCAAGGGGCGTGGAATCCAGAATCGTGCGGACCGCGTCGTCGGGGCTCTCGCAGACGTTGTACAGCGGGATATGGGGAGAGAGGCCGGAGGTGTGGGTCATGAGATGGCGCAGCTCCACCCCGTTGTAGTTGCCGGTGTAGTCGAGGAACCGCCAGATGGAGTCGTAGGGCGAGAAGGCGCCGTCCTCCATGAGCCGCAGGGCCACCATGGTGGTGGACATGAGCTTGGAGACGGAGGCCATGTCGAAGAGGGTGCGCTCCGTCACGGGCTTCGGATCGGGATGGCAGAGCTCCGTGCCGCTGTAGTCCTGCCGGTTGCCGACGGAGAATTTCAGAAGGGTCTCGTCTCCGCGGACCACGGCCACGGCGGCGCAGGAATACTGGCTTCCCACCCGCTCGCACACGCGCTTTACGGTGTTCTGAAAGGCGTCGGAATAGGGTGTTTTTTCTTCGATGAAGGTCATGACGGATCCTCCTTGGTGATTCTTGTGTATGTACGCCGTCCCGGATGGGAGGGCGCGGTTTTTTACTGCGGGACGACGGCCTCGGGGTCCCGGTCTCCGCGTTTGGCCTCCAGATAGTGGCGGATGACGGCGCGGGTGGGATCGGCCGGTTCTTCGCGCCAGACGAGGGGAAGGGAGACGCAGGACTCCATAGCCTTCCGGAACAGGGCCCGGACGGAGGGATTGGATTCGAAGAAGCCTCCGGTGAGCACCACGGGGAGCGTTCCGGACAGCCTTCCTCCCGCCGCCCGGATCAGCCGCTCACAGTCGGAGGAGAGGGCGTCGGTCTCACCGGCAAGGATGTCCCGGCAGAGGGGATCGCCGCCGTCGTACAGGCTCACCAGCCCGCAGGCCAGACGGGACAGATCCTTCTTCGGCCGGTTCATGACGAAGGCGATGAGGGCGGGAACGGTGCAGGCCTCGGGGAAGGGATGCTCCGACGCGGGACCGGATTCATGGGCGGCCCTCCACCGGCTGAAGAAATCGTCCGCATCCTTCTTATTCCCGCTGTCCAGCAGGGCGAGCAGGCGGCGGACCCCCTCCCTCGCGGCGGACCATCCGCTTCCGGCGTCGCCGAGCACGCTGCCCCAGCCTCCCGCCCGGAGGATCGAATTGTCGGACAGCTGCAGGAACGCCGACGAGCCCGTACCCGCGATGACGGTCATGCCGGGCTCTCCGGAGGCGAAATTGGCGTGGAGGGACAAGGCTGCGTCGCTGACCTTGGTGGAGAAGCCTCCGGAGAGGGAGGAGAGCCTTTGATCGAATCCGTTCTCCTGCATGGCCTGGCCCGCCACGGACGAAAATCCCGCCGCGCCCAGGGACACATACCGGCAGGTTCCGCCGAGGAGGGAGCGGGCCTTTTCCGCACACTGTTCCGCCGCCGCCAGGATTGATTCGGAGGCTCCCTTCGGGTCCGAGGTCACGTTGCCGGGTCCCGTCCGGGCTTCGGATGCGGGAACCGGTGAATAATCGTCCGTCCGGTAAGCCAGAGCGCGGGTCTTGGTGCCTCCGGCGTCGATGCCGATGAGAAAATCCGTCATGACAAAACCCTCATGTGCTTGTGAGATGCGCTTGGACCGCCCGGCGGATATGTCCCGACGAAGCGGCAAGCAGGTTTTCCGCCGTCTCCCGGTCCACGGAGCAGAGACCCATGACCACGGCGGTTTTGGTGCGGTTTCCGGAGGCTTCCAGCAGGGCGGCGGCCTCCTCCTCCCCGCATCCGGCGGCGGTCATGACGATCCTGCGCGCCCGGTCCGCCAGCTTCTCGTTGGTGATCTGCACGTCCGCCATGAGGTTTCCGTAGGTTTTGCCCGAGAGGATGAAGGCGGCGGTGGAGATCATGTTGAGGATCATCTTCTGGGCCGAGCCCGCCTTGAGACGGGTGGAGCCGGTGAGGACCTCGGGTCCCGTGACGGCTTCGGCGGCGGCGTCTGCCAGGGCGGAGATTTTCGCGTCCGCCGTACAGGACACGGCTCCGGTGAAGGCTCCCGCGGACCGGGCATAGGTCAGCCCTCCGATCACATAGGGGGTCCTGCCCGACGCCGCGACGCCCACCACGGTGTCCCTCTCCGTCAGGTTCAGGGCCTTGAGATCCGACTGCCCCAGCTCCGGGGAATCCTCGGCTCCCTCCACGGCGTTGAACATGGCGCTCTCCCCGCCCGCGATGAGACCGATGACCATGCCGTCCGGAGGTCCCACGGGAACGCCGAAGGTGGGACGGCATTCCGCGGCGTCCAGCACGCCCAGGCGTCCGGAGGTGCCGGCTCCCATGTAGATCAGCCTTCCACCCCGGGTGAAGGAGGACGCGGCGGCCTCGGCGATCCGGGCCACGGCGGGCAGGGCGGACTCCACGGCCTCGGGCACCCGGCGGTCCTCCCCGTTCATGAGCCGGACGATGTCCGAAGCGGGGAGCAGATCGATGTCGGCGGTCGCGGGATTGCGGGTTTCGGTGGTCAGGGCGGAGAGCTTTTCCATGGGGGATCCTTTCATTATCTTATTATGCTTCACGTGTCCGCGGTCAGCTCCTCGTATTCCTCGTAGAGCTGCAGCAGACGGTCCTCGGCCACGGTCTTTTCGTCGGTGAGGGCGGCGGCGCGGACGTAGTCGGTGGCGGCCTCCCCGAAGAGCAGGTCGTCGATCTCGGCGATCTTCTTCTCGGTTTTGGCGATGTCCCGCTCCACCTCGGCCTTCCGCTTCTCCAGCTTCCGTTTTTTGGCGCCGGATTTCTTCCGTTCGGCGTATTCCTCCTTCGCGGTCTTTTCCACGGCCAGGGCGGCGGCCAGGTCCGGGGAGACGGGCAGTCCCTCTGCGGCGCGATTCTCCCGCCACTGCATGTAGTCGTCGTAGCCGCCGTGGAAATCCCGTCCTCCGTCCCCGAGATCCAGGAACCGGGTGGCCAGCTGGCGGGTGAAGTACCGGTCGTGGGATACGGCGATGATGGTGCCGTCGAACTCCCGCAGGGCGGTCTCCAGCGCTTCTCTCGACTCGATGTCCAGATGGTTGGTGGGCTCGTCCAGGATCAGGAGGTTCATGCGGGAGAGGATCAGCTTGGCCAGGGTCAGGCGCGCCCGCTCCCCGCCGGACAGGACCCGGACCTCCTTCTCGATGTCGTCCCCCCGGAAGAGGAACAGGGCCAGGGTGGAGCGGATCTCCGTTTCCGTCAGGTTGGGATAGGCGTTCCAAAGCTCGTCCAGCACGGTGTTCTCGTCGTTCAGGTTCTGGTTCTCCTGATCGTAGTAGCCCACGGTGACGTTGTAGCCGTACTCGATCTCCCCGGCCAGAGGCTCCAGCTGTCCCAGAAGGAGCTTGATGAGGGTGGACTTGCCGCAGCCGTTGGGACCGGAGATGAAGAAGCGGTCGTGCTTCTTCACAAGGAAGGACAGGCTCCGGAACAGGATGTTCTGACCGAAGCCCATGGTCAGCCCCTTCGCCTCGGCCACGTCGTTGCCGGACTCCCCGGAGGAGTTGAGGGTGAAGCGGATGGAGCGGGGCAGGGCCTTGGGCTTTTCCACCTTTTCCATCCGGGCGATGGCCTTTTCGCGGGATTCGGCGGCGATGATGTTCCGCTCCCGGTTCCAGCGGCGCTGCTGCTCGATATAGGCCTCCAGCCGGGCGATCTCCTTCTGCTGGAGGTTGTATTTCTTTTCCTGCTCGGCCCGGTCCTTCTTTTTCAGCTCGGCGTATTCGGAATACTTCGCCTTGTAGAGCTTCGTCGTGCCGTTCTCCACGTCCAGGGTCTTGTTGGTCACACGGTCCAGAAAGAGCCGGTCGTGGGACACAAGGATTACGGTCTTGTTCTTCGGA
>CACYWX010000157.1 GCA_902778205.1 uncultured Ruminococcus sp.
TCTGGCCACGGGAGCGCCTGCCTGCCTCATGACCTTCTGCGAAAACCTGTCCTAGGCTGTTCTCGACAACCTCATGGCTCGCAATGGCGTTCCCGCTCAGGCAGGGATCGGCGTGGCCAAGAAGATCAACATGCTGGCCCACTGCATCGTCCGCGGCATGTCCCAGGGCGTTCTTCCCCTGATCGGCTACACCTACGCCGCCGGCATGAGAAAGCGGATGCGCTCGGCGGTGCGGCTCTCGGCGGGCGGCTCCATCGTTCTGGCGCTCCTCTGCACGGCGGCGTCCTTCACCTTCGCCATGCCCCTGGTGCGGCTGTTCAACCAGAACGGCGGGGAGTCCATCGTGTACGGAGCGGAATTTCTGCGGATCCTCTGTCTGGGCGGTCCCTTCTCCGCCTGGGCCTACGCCTGCATCTCCATCTTCCAGGGGGTGGGACGGAGCCGCGCGTCCCTGGCTCTGGCTCTCATGCGGAAGGGCGCGCTGGATATCCCCATGATGTTCCTTCTGCGGCTGGTATGGCCGGTCTACGGCATTGTGGCGGCGACGCCTCTGACGGATATGATCGTCTGTCTGGCCGCCGTCCTGCTGTACGCGAGATTCGTGAAGCGGCACGGCGAGGACAAGGTGAAGCGCGAGGTGGATGAAGAGGAGGATCCCGTACCCCTTGACAAATCCCCCGCTCCGGCGTATCATAGGTAACGCGAATTCATACGACGAACTTCGGGAGGAACCGCATGAAAACCATTATCACCGCCCATTCCGGCTGCGAAGGGACCGCCCCAAACAGCATGGACCACATCCGCACCGCCCTGTCCTGCGGCTCGGAAATGCTGGAAATCGACATCCGGGAGCAGAACGGGCTTCTGTATCTGTCCCACGACCTCGGGGATCCCGCCCGGTGCGTGGTCTTCGGGGATTTTCTCGATCTGCTGAAGGAAAAGCCGGCGGTCCGGGTGAACTGCGACGTGAAAACCGACGGTCTGGCCGCGGCGGTCATGAGGGAGGCGAACGCCCGGGACATGGCGGGACAGATCGTCTTCACCGGAAGCTGTATGGGGGAGGAAGCCCTCATCGGCCGGGAAGGCGGGGAGTTCTGGTACAGCATCTGGAACTTCGGGGACTTTGAGCCCGCCCTGGCCTCCATGGCCGGAAGCGGCGCGAGGATCCTCAATATGCCCTACCGGTTTGCCACGGAGGAGACCCTCGCCCGGACGAAGGCTCTGGGGATCGGCTTCTCCTGCTGGACCGCCGACAGCGAGGAGGAGATCCGCCGCCTCCTCCGCCTGGGGGTGTACAACATCACCACACGGCATCCGCTCCTGGCCCTGCGCCTGAGAGAGGAGATCCAGGGATAAGGCCCCGCGTTCCCGAAATAAACCGAGCCGCCGCATGGCCTTTGAAGAAGGAGCCGTGCGGCGGCGTTTTCGTATTCAGTTCCGACGGAAGGCCGGTAGCCGGTCCGGTCAGCGGTTCGTCTGTTCCGTGATCCTGTCCGCCGCCGCCATCACCGCCAGCCGGGCGCTCTCGTAGGTAAGTCCGCCCTGCATGAAGGCCGTGTAAGGCGGGCGCATGGGACCGTCCGCGGACAGTTCGATGGAGGCTCCGCCGGTGAACGCGCCCGCCGCCATGATGACGGGATCCGCGTAGCCGGGCATGTCCCAGGCCTCCGGGGTCACGTGGGCGTCGATGGGGCTGGCGGACTGGATCCCCCGGCAGAAGGCGGACAGACCCTCCGGGGAGGCGCACTCCACGCACTGGACGATGTCCGCCCGGACCTCCTCCCAGCCGGGAGACACCCGGTAGCCCAGCTTCTCGAACATCCAGGCCGCCAGATGGGCGGTTTTCAGAGCCTGGGCCACCGTATGAGGCGCGTAGAACAGGCCCTTGATGAGGTTCCGGTTCTGCCCCAGGGACGCGCCAACCTCCAGTCCCACGCCCGGGGAGGTCAGACGGCTGCCGCAGAGGCGCACGTATTCCCCGCCGCCCACGATGTAGCCGCCCACGTCCGCCATGCCGCCGCCGGGATTCTTGATGAGGGAGCCCGCCATCAGGTCCGCCGCCGCCTCGTCCGGACGATCCGAGGGGACAAAACAGGGCTCCGTCTCCTCGGTGAACTCCCCGTAGCAGTTGTCCACGGCGACGATGGGCTTCGGAATCCCGAGCTCCTCTGCGCACTGAGCGGCGAACCGGGCAACCCGGCGGATCAGGGACGCGCTGAGGGAGGGCCGTCCCGCGTATCCCCGGGAGCGCTGGATGTAGATCATCTTCAGCCGTCCCCCGGCCTGTGCCATGGCGTCCCGTATTCCGGCGAAATCCACGGGTTCCTGAGGATCGGAGGTCAGGGGCACGTGACGGAACTCCACGCCCCAGTCCCGGAGGGAGCCTTCGGAGATCTCCCCGCCTTCTCCCGCCGCCGGACGGCCGTTCTCGTCGATGCCGATGACCGGCAGGATGGTGTCGTAGGGCACGCCGGTGACGGAGAGCATGACGTCTCCCGGACGGAGCACGCCGAAGAGCATCACCGTCAGGGTGTGGGTCCCGGACAGAAGGGAAGGCCGCATAAAGCCCGCCGGAGCACGGAACACCGCCGCCGCCAGTCCGTCGATGCGGTCCCGTCCCACGTCGCCGTAGCCATAGCCCGTGGAGGGCGCGAACAGGGATTCGGACACCTGCGCCTCCCGGAAGCAGTCCAGCACGTGCTCCGTGTTGTCCCGCGCGATCCGGTCGATCCGCCGGAACGTCCCGCTCATCTCCTCCTCCGCCCGATCCGCCAGCCGACGGATCCTCTCCGAAATCTGCACTTTCCTCACGCTTTCCGCGGCGCGCTCTGCCGCTCTTTTCTTTTTCCGTATTATATCATATCTTCCCGGCGATTGCAACGGCGCGGGAATTACCGGAGCTTCCTCACCCAGGCCCGGAAGGCGGTGGGGACGGCCAGCTCTCCCCGGATCTCTTCGGGCTGTGCCCAGATCTCGTCGTCGGAGGCGGGGAGGGACGGTTCCCTGAGGGGGATTTCGTATCCCGTCATGCGCCACTCCACGTGGGTGAAGAGGTGCTTCGCCTCTCCGAGATAAACGGGATCCGCCGCCGGGGACGCCTCGATTCCGGGCAGAAGCCGTCCAAGGATCTCTTCGGGCTCCGCCGCTTTTCCCGCGGGCCGATCGGAGGAAGACAGGGGGATCTGCTCAGCGCGGGCGGACAGGACGATCCGGCCTGCAAGATGGGGGAACTCCCAGAGCCCCCCGAGAAGACCTTCCGCCGGCCTTCTGCGCAGAAGAGTCCGCCCGTCCCCGGTCCGCAGGAGAAAGACGGTGAGATGTCCGACGCGCCGCTCCTTTTTGGGGGACCGCACCGGATAGCGCGAGATCTCCCCCGCGGCCCGGGCCCGGCACAGCTCCCGGAGAGGGCAGACAGCGCAGTCGGGCTCTCCGGCCGGGGGACAGACCACCTCGCCCAGCTCCATGAGCCCCTCCGTGAACAGCGCGGCCTCCCGGCCCATGGGATAGATCCTGCGCAGGGCGTCGGAAAAGATTTTTTTCGCGGCCGGAAGCGTCACGTCCTCCTCCACGGCGGCCAGCCGTGACAGGACCCGCATCACGTTGCCGTCCACTGCGGGCTCCGGAAGACCGAACGCCACCGACGCCACAGCCCCCGCCGTGTATTCGCCGATCCCGGGCAGGCGCCGGAGCAGGCCGACATCGGGGGGGAGGAATCCGCCGTATTCCCGGACGACGATCTGCGCCGCCTTTTTCAGGTTCCGGGCGCGGGAATAGTAGCCCAGCCCCTCCCACAGCTTCATGAGCCTGTCGTCGGGCGCGTCGGCCAGGGCCGCGGGATCGGGAAACGCCTCGAGGAACCGCCTGTAATAGGGGATCACGGCCTCGATCCGGGTCTGCTGGAGCATGATCTCCGACAGCCAGATCCGGTAGGGATCCGACGTTTCGCGCCAGGGAAGGGAACGGCCGTTTTTCTCGAACCACCGGCACACCAGGGGGACCGTCTGTTCGGGGAGGATCAGAGCCTGCGTCATAAGACCTCCGTTCTCGGATCATGAAGGACGGTGCGGTCCGAAAAACAGCCCCCGGAGGTTGATCCGGAGGCCGCTTTTGCGATTGGAACGAACCGCTCCTGCGTATACTGTGTCGGAAGGGGAATCAGTTCCAGTGGGCTCTGAAGCCGCAGTTCCATTCTCTGCCGCCCCAGGCGTCCTTGACGGTGACGAACAGGTAGTTTTCGCCGCTCTTCAGCGCGGAGAGAACCAGATCCTTGTCCAGCGCGGCGTTGATGCCGTACTGCCAGTCCTGAGTGACCGCCTCGCCGTCGTCGGTGTAGATCTCGACGCCGTTGAGGAACACGTGGACCGCGTTGTCGTAGTCGCCGAAGAGGTTGAACTCGTCGCAGGTCTTGACGTCGTCCAGGTTGTCCACCGTGAAGGTCTTATAGAGGAACAGACCGTGGTTGGCGCCTTCCCAGCCCTCCGCGCCGGAGCTCATGGGAGCCTTGCCGGTCGGCCAGGAGGAGGCGGTGGCGGTGTCGCTCATGTAGTCCGGGTGAGCGGCGATGTAGTCGGCCATTTCGTCGGGCTCAAAGTGACCGCCGGCCGCGCTGCCCTCCGCGTTGCCCTCGCCGTCGATGTAGGGAGCGTTGAACACGGTGTACTGATACTCGGCGCCCTGGGGGATCAGCTCGAGGTCGCGCTTAGTGGAGCCCAGCTCATAGGAGATGTAGCAGTCGAATTCACGTCCGCCCCAGGCATCCTTCATGGAGACGGCGATGTAGTTCTCGCCCTCGTGGAGGAACTCTCTCAGGGTCTTGTCGCCCTGGTTGCACTTGATGAGGTCGTAGCCGCCGTTCCAGTCCTGGGTCACGCAGTTGCCGTCCAGGATGAAGTAGGGCTCGCCGTTGATGTAGCAGTAAACGGTGTTGTCATAGAACATGTACAGCTCGTAGAGGGAGCTCTCGGACACGTCCGTCACGTTGAAGGTCTTGTAGAACATCATGCCGTGGTTGTTGGTCGGGTCGGAGGTCCAGGGAGTGTCCGCGGCGATGGAGGCGTTGATGGCGTCGCCGAAGGGGGCGTCCGCCTCTTCCCAGGCGCTCATCATGGCCGTGTCCTTGTACCATTCGGGGTTCTGCTCGATGAACTCGGCCATTTCGTCGTTCTCGTAGTGACCGCCGGCGGCCCATCCGGAGAACTCCCCGTTGCCGTCGATGTACTGGCATTCAAAGGAACGCCAGTGCCAGGTGTCCATCTGATCGAAGAGGGTGCCCTCCTCCTTCTCGGCAACCACCACCTCGGCGGCGGCGTCCTTCACGTCCTCCACGGCCTCTTCGACTGCGTCGGCGGCGTTTTCGAGGGCCTCGCCCGCGTTTTCGACCGCTTCACCGGCGGCGTCCGTCACGTCCTCGGCGGCATCGGCAACGGCGTCACCCACCGCGTCGGCCGCGTCGGAAACCGCGTTCGCCGCATTGTCGACGGTGTTTTCCACTGTGTCCTTAGCCGAGCAGGAGGCGAAGGCGCCGGCCGCCAGCATGAGGGCCAGAATCAGACTGATGGTTTTCTTCATTGATATAACTTCCTTTCTTTTGCCTGATAGCAAGACAAGTATAGCGCGATTGCCGCCGTTCGTCAAGGGGAATAAAAAATTGTTTACATTTTCATAATCCTCCTCCCGCGGCTCCCTCCCGCCGAGGGATTACGGATCGCTTCGCAGTCTTTATCCGAAAGGGAGTAAAAATAATTTGGGAAGAAATTTATATAAAACCATTGACAAATTATATTTCCGTGGTATAATAGACTTGCCCTGAGAGAAAATGTGCGGAGAGACCCCGTCAGACCGGCAGAATCCGGTTTTCAGGCGGATGTGCAAAAAATTGACATTTTCTTACAGAACTGTGCCCTGTTTATCCCATTTATCTTTCCGGAAAGACGCGAAGCGGAACAAGGAGGCGGATTTCATGGCAAAATCCCTGTACAGTCTGATCCTTTCGGACGAGGTTGTCTCCCGGATCGACCGGCTGGCCACCCGTCAGGGCATGAACCGGTCCCAGCTGGTGAACCGGATCCTGGCGGAGTACTGCTCCCTCGTGACGCCGGAGAAGCGGATCGAGTCGGTGCTGGACGCGGTGACCCGGCTCATGGACGGGGACGGAGAGCTGGCGCCCTTCTTCACGCCCAATCAGCCGGCCATGTTCTTCAAGACCTCGCTGGAATACCGGTACAGGCCCACGGTGCGGTACGATCTGCGCCTGCGCCCTCAGCCGGAGAACGGGAGCGTCGGGGAGCTGACCGTCACTTTCCGCACCACCAGCGAGGAGCTTCTCACCCTGGCGGACCGGTATTTCCGCCGGCGGATCGACGCGGAGACCCGTGCCTCCCCGGAGGATCCTCCCGCCTTCACCGTCTCCCCAGGCAGACTGACCCGTTCCATCGCGGCGCCGCCGGAGGGCACGGATCCAGAGGTCTTCGCGGAGAGGATCTCCGAATACGTCCGCCGGTTCGACCGGGACATGAAGGCCTTCATCAAGAGCCAGTCCGGCGTGGTTTAGACGAACAGACGGGTTGACATAACAAACGATCAAGATAATAAGGAGTGACCATATATGCTGAACGCGGAAAAGCTGACCCGCAAGTCTCTGGACGCCGTCAAGAACGCCCAGAGCATCGCCCTGGAGCGCAACGCCATGCAGATCGCCCCGGAGCACCTGACCTACGCCCTGGTGTCCCAGGAGGGAGGGCTCATCGGCTCCATCTTCCAGAAGATGGGGTGCGACACCGACGCCTTCCTCGCCGAGCTGGACAAGATCCTCTCCCGCATCCCCGGCGTCACCGGAAGCGGACGGGAGCCCGACAAGATCTACGTATCCCCCGAGTGCGACCGGTGCCTGGATCTGGCGGAAAAGATCGCCGCGCAGATGAAGGACGACTATATCTCCGTGGAGCACCTGATGCTGGCCGTCTTTGACAAGCCCACCGACCGGCTGAAGGAGCTGTTCCGGATGTTCGGCCTGACGAAGGACGCCTTCATGCAGGCCCTGGCCGGAGTGCGCAGCTCCCGGGTGACCTCCGACAATCCCGAGGAAACCTACGAGGCCCTGAAGAAGTACGGCACGGATCTGGTGGAAAGAGCGAGAAAGCAGCAGATGGACCCCGTCATCGGGCGCGAC
>CACYWX010000158.1:0-2495 GCA_902778205.1 uncultured Ruminococcus sp.
CTCCCCGAGGCCGTGGGCATCAGCACCGCGTCGTACCGCCCGAGGATCTCCTCCGTCCGGAGGCAGATGCTGTTCTGTGCCGCCTTGACCTTCCGGTAGTATCCGCCCCCGTAGGTGGAGGACAGGGCGTAGGTGCCGGTGACGATCCGCCGCTTGACCTCGTCGCCGAAGCCCCTGCTCCGCGCGTCCCGCATCTTCTCCGCCGCCGTGGCTCCCTCTCCGTGGAGGCCGTATTTCAGGCCGTCGTACCGGGCCAGATTGGAGGACGCCTCCGCCGACGCCACGATCAGATAGATCTCCAGCGCCATGTCCAGAGGCATGGTCACGGGCTCGATGTTCACCCCCAGCCTTCCGAGCTTCTCCGCCGCCCGGTTCAGGGCCCTCAGAACCGCTTCCGAGCATCCGTCCAGCCCTTCCGCAATTCCCACGGTCATCCCCCGGGGATCCTCGTCGAGATGCCGACGGTAGTCCTCTGAGGAATCGAAGGAGGTCATGTCCAGGGGATCCGCTCCCGCCATCTCCGTCAGAGCCATTGCGCAGTCCTCCACGGTCCGGGCGATGGGACAGACCGTGTCCAGGGAGGACGCCAGCTCGATCATGCCCCGCCGGGACACCAGTCCGTAGGTGGGCTTCACCGACACCAGCCCGCAGAAGGCCGCCGGCTGTCTGGCGCTTCCCCCGGTGTCCGAGCCCAGGGCCCATGCTGCCTCACCCGCCGCCACCGCAGCAGCCGAGCCGCCGGAGGATCCCCCGGGGGACCGCTCCGGATCCAGCGGATTGCGGGTGGGACCGGCGAAGGACCGCTCGCAGAAGGATCCCATGGCGAACTCGTCCAGATTGGTCTTGCCCAGCATGACGCCGCCGGCCTCCTCAATCTTTCCGCAGACCGCCGCTGTATAATCCGGCACGAAGTCTCTGAGCATCTCCGAGGCGCAGGTCAGGGGCACACCCTTCACCGCGAAATTGTCCTTGGCGGCATAGGGGATCCCGCAGAGAGGGGACGTCCTTGTGCCGCTCTTTCTCATTCCGTCCGCCCGGGACGCCTGCTCCAGCGCCAGCCTCGCCGTGGGGGTGATGTAGGCGTTGATCCGGGGCTCCTCCGCCGTCATGCGGGAAAGGTACGCCATGGTCAGCTCCACGGAGGAGATCTCCCGCCGCTCCAGCGCTTCTGCCAGCTCGGCCGCGCTTCTGTCCGTCAGATTTCTCATGCTCAATAATCCTCGTCTCTCACAGTGTCCTGCGGGATCCCTCAGATCACCCGCGGCACGGCGGCATAGGTCCCGTCGAACCGGTCCGCCTGCCGGAGAAGCTCCCGCCCGGTGATCCTTCCCGCGGGATCCGGAGCGCGCTTTTCGGCTTCCTCCGGTGACAGGACCGTGTGGGGCTCCGCGTGGATGGGCCCCTCGGCGGGCTCTCCGGAGGCGGCCTCCGAACGCACCACCGCGTCCAGCCTCTCCTTCAGCGCCTCAAAATCCGCCGCCAGCGCCTCTCCGGCCTCACCGGACAAAACCAGCATGGCGGAAGCCGTCAGCTTCGTCAGCTCCGCCCTTTCCTCACAGCTCTGCTTCATTGGTCTCCCTCTCCCTGATCATGCGGATCTCCCGCGCGTATCCTTCCTCGTCATTGGGCGTCTCGAGGATCTTCGGAACGCCCCGCAGAAGCGGGTGATGAGCGATGCGGATGAGCGTGTCAGCGCCGATGGTACCCTCCCCGAGCTTCGCGTGCCGGTCCTTCCGGGATCCCCTCTCGTTGGCGGAGTCGTTCAGATGCACCGCCCGGAGCCTGTCCAGCCCGATGATCCCGTCGAACTCCCGCAGGACCCCGTCGAAGTCCGTGAGATCGTATCCGGCGTCGTGGATGTGGCAGGTGTCCAGCGTCACGCCCAGGTACTTTCTCAATCCGGGATCCGTCATGGAGATGATCCGGCCGAGCTCCTCAAAGCTCCTGCCCAACTCCGTGCCCTTTCCCGCCATGGTTTCCAGCAGAACCGGCGTCCCCATGCCTTCCCACAGGACCTGCTCCAGCATCCCGGCCACGATCCGGCATCCTTCCTCCGCTCCCTGTCCCACGTGGCATCCGGGGTGGAAGTTGTAAAGGGCCCCGGGCAGGTTCTCCAGAAAGGTCAGCTCCGCCCGCATGGAATCCCGGGTGTACTCCCGCACCTCCGGCTTCAGGGCGCAGGGATTGTAGGTATACGGCGCGTGGGCCACGGGCAGGATCACCCCGCCCCGCCTCATGCGCTCCGCCAGGTCCTTCACATCCTCCGGCTCCGGCGGACGGTTGGGAGAGCGGCCCCGGGGATTCTTCGTGAAGAACTGGAAGGTGTTCCCGCCCAGTTCTCCGATGCGCCTTCCCATGGCCGCGTATCCCTCCGAAAGGGAGAGATGGCAGCCGACGATCATTTCCGTATCCATCCGCCTCTCCTTTTTTCCCGAATATTCCCCGTGAGGCTGATTCCGACGGGCTCCGCGGCGTATACTACGGTCAGAATGCCG
>CACYWX010000158.1:2500-9662 GCA_902778205.1 uncultured Ruminococcus sp.
CAGCTCGCCGGACGCGCCGGAGCCGTATCCGCCCGCCTGTCGGAGGATCTTGTCGCCCTGAGCGCCGCCCGGGCCGCGTTTTTCCTCCTGACCTCCGCCGTGCCCTTTCTCTCCCTGGCCGCCGCCCTGACCGGATTTCTGCTTCCGGATCCTGTGCCGGAGACGGCGCTTCCGGAGGTTCTGACGAAGGGAAGCGCGGGAGAGCTGTTCCGCCTGCTGGCCTCCCAGATCGCCGAGCCGCCGGGGGTGCCGCTTCTGTCCTTCACCGCCGCCGCAACTCTGTGGACCTCATCCAGAGGGATCTCGGCCATCCGGGACGGCGTGGACGTGATTTACGGGTGCCGGGGCTCCCGGGGCGCGTTCCTGTCCCGTCTGGGAGCGGTCCCGCTGACCCTGGCGACCCTGGCGGCGGTCACGGGCTCCTCCCTGCTGCTCTTCTTCGGCGGATCCCTTCTGTCCCTCATGGGCGGGGATTCGCTGGCCGGCCGTGCCTCCCGCGCTATGGCGAGGGCGCTGGGGCTTCCCTGTCTCTTTCTGCTTCTGACCGCCGTATTCCTGCTTTTGTTCGTCTCCGCCGGGAGAAAAAGCCCGATCCTTCCCCGGCACGCCTCCGCTCATCTGCCCGGAGCGCTTCTGGCGGCCTCCGGCTGGATCCTCTTCTCCCTCCTGTATTCCCTCTATATCGCCCATGTCCCGCGGGCGTCGGCGGTATACGGAGGGCTGGGCGCGCTCTCCCTGGTCATGCTCTGGCTGTACTTCTGCATGCTGATTCTGCTGTCCGGCGCGGAGGTCAACCGGGCTCTGGCACAGAGGCGGCGGGGATAAGTGCTCCATCCCGACAACAACCGCGGAACGGGACATTCCGCGGCTGTGCGTTTTTTTTAAATGAGACAGCAAGCCAAACGTTGGTTTTCAGACGTGCAGCTTCCGGAGCCCTTGATCAGGCGGCATTTCAGGCCTCGGATACCAATTCCGACAAGCTCTCGTTTGTTGTCGGAGCAACCATTGCTGCTTACGGATTATCCCCGCCCTGAGGCGCGTCGGGCTCGACCATATTCAGCGCCGCCTCCGCCTGACGGATCTCCTCGATGTGCCGGTCGTGCTCCTCCTTGGTCTCGGAGAAGTATGTGACGCCGTTTCCGGACACGAAGTAGTAAAAGCTCGTCTCCGGCACCATCAGCGCGGCCAGCATGGCGGACGCCGAGGGATTGGCGATGGGTCCCGGGGGAAGCCCGTCGTACATATAGGTGTTGTAGGGCGAATCGTAGTGCAGGTCCACCGTCCGCTCCCCGGTGTCGTGCTCGATGGCATAGACCACCGTGGCGTCGCTCTCCATGCGCGGGAAGACGTCCGGGATCTTCAGACGGTTGTGGAACACGGAGGACACATTGAAGAACTCCGAGGGAGCGGCCGCTTCCTTCTCGATCATGGACGCCAGGGTCACGATCTGATCCACGGTGAAGCCCAGCTCGGCGCACTGGTTCCGGTATTCCCGGGTGAAGATCTGGGAGAACCGCCGCAGCAGGCGGTTGATGACGGTCTGCTCGCTGGAATTCAGATAAAATTCGTAGGTGTCCGGGAACAGGTAGCCGTCCAGCCGGTAGATCCGGTTGGGATTCGCCCCCTTCTCCTCCAGCTCGCGGACAAACCAGTAATCGCTGAAGTCGCCGTTCTGGATCACGTTCACGAAGCCCTCCCGGGTGCCGATGCCGTAGCGGTTCACGAACAGGTCGATGATGTCGTCCGTGGTGAAGCCCTCGGGGATGGTGATGCGCACCGTTCCGGTGACTTCCTTTTCCTTGAACTCGTAGAGCAGGCCGGAATAATTCGTCATGGGACTCACGGTGTAGTCCCCGGCGATGTATTCCATGTCGTCGTGGGCCTTGTGGATGGCGTAGAGCTTGAAGATCCGCGGATACCGGATCACGCCCTCGTCCGCCAGGATCTGCGCCAGCTCGTCCAGGGTGGCGTTGGGCGGGATGGTGACCTGGACCGCCTCGTCCGATTTCACGAAGGCGAACATGTCGTTGGCCACGCTGATGCCGAACACCGACAGCGCCACGGCGGAGATCAGGACGAAAATGATATAGACGATGGCCTTGATGAGGCTGAGAACGGTGTTGCCGCCCTCGTCGGAGGCCTCGTACACCACCTCGGGCTCCTTTTTTTTCTTTCCGGAGGACGCCCGGCTCACCTCGTCCACCTTGAAGTCCGAGGTCCGGGTCTTGGTCATCTGGCGCCGCTCGCCGGTTCCCTGAACGGGACGGGAGGCGGTCCGCTTCTCCTGCGCGGGTCTTCTGACGGGCTCGTCCTCTTCCTCAAGGAGCATCCGGTCGGACTTCGCTTCGTCCTCGTCCGCGTATCCGTTCGCGCGGACCGGTCTTCTGCTTCCGGGATCCTGCTCCCGGACCGCCCGCTCTTCCGCGGGAACAGCTCCGGCGGCGCGGATGGCGTCGAGGACGGACGGTCTGTCGGTCGATCCGGAGGGTTCCGGGGACTGCGCGTTCTCCTTTCCCACGGCGAGGGACGATCCCCTCTGCTGAGCCGCCTTCGCCCGGAGAGCCTGGCTGTTGTCCCGGTTGATCCTGGCCTTCAGCGCGTCCGCGGAACGGTCCGCCACGGCAAACGTCTTCGTCTCGCCAAGGGCTTCCTTATTCAGATTGTTGTCCGTAAACGGCACCTCGCTTTCATGGGGACGTCTCCCCCGGATCCGCGCTCACCGCACCGCCGCGGCGACGATGATGAACAGAAGGACCAGGAGAAGGAAGGCCGGGGTAAAATATGCCTCCGCGACGCGGGCGAACAGGCTTCTGCGGTCCGTTTTCGCGTATTCGGAGGGGACGTTGTCCGCCGCGTAACCCCGGTAAATGCTCTGCGCCTCGAAGCACATCAGCGCTGCGGAGAGCAGGGCGGCGGCGCACAGGATTATGACCAGCAGAAGCATGCTCACGTTCTGCTTGTCCACAATATAGAGCACGTACTTTTCGCCGTACAGGATCACGCCGTTGTACAGCGCGTGCAGCAGCATGGGCGCGATGAGGGACCGGGTGGCGTACAGCACGGAGGAGAGCACCAGCCCCGCTCCGAAGTACACCGGGAACCGCACTGCCGAGAAATGCGCCATGGCGAAGCAGGCCGAGGACGCCGCAGCCGCGATGCCCACGCCCAGCGATTCGTATTCCCCGATCACCACGCCGCGGAACAGGAATTCCTCCGTCACAGCGGGCAGGACGGCGAAGGCCACGGCCACGTACACCCCGTCAAAGAAGCCGCTTCCCATGGCAAAGGCCGCCGCCCGGGATTCCGAGGAAGCGGCGAAGGCCTCCGGCGCGATCCGGTACATCAGCACCGACAGCAGCACCGACGCAGAGGTCATCAGCACGAAGGCGTGCCACAGATAGAGCAGCTGGGAAGGACGGAAGGGCCGCAGCCTCAGCTTCGGGGTGAACTCCCGTCCCCTGAGCCGGCAGTAGAACAGCGAGGGAACGGCGTAAATCAGAAGCTGGATCACCACCGCCGCCAGATACGGATTCTCCCTCATGCCGAGGGAATCCGCCGGGATCAGGTCCGCCGCCAGCGTCAGAGCGCAGACGACAAGGACCAGCACCGGCACGGCGGAGGAAGGACGGATGCGGGGACGCAAGCTCAGCCCTTTCCGGGACGGGATTTGCCCGCGTCCTTGGTGACCTTGACGCCGCGCTCCGTCAGAAGGATGTCCACGGTCACGTCGAAGCGTCCGCGGGGCACCTCCGGCAGAATGTAATCGGAATAGACCACGCCGATGGTGCAGCCGGAGAAGCCCGACAGGTACCGGTCGTAGAAGCCCTTGCCGTAGCCGAGACGGTAACCCGCCCTGTCGTACACCAGCCCGGGCACGAAGCACACGGCGCCCGCCTTCTCATGCTCCGCGTCGTACACCGGATTCTCCTCCGGAGGCTCCAGTCCGCCCATGCCGTCGTCCTTCAGCTCGTCCAGGGACTTCACCTCATGGTAGGTCATGGTGTGGGACTTGCGGTCGCACCGGGGAAACAGCACCTTTTTGCCGCGTTCGAAGGCCATTTCCGCGATGGCGGACACGTCGATCTCGTCGGAGGCGGCGGCGTAGAGAAGCACATATTCGGCGTAACGGAAGGAAACCAGTCCCGCCGCGGCCTTGCAGATGGCTTCATCCCGGCGGAACTTCTCCTCCTCGGGCATGTTCCGCCTGCGTTCCTTGTATTCCTCGCGGATATCGTCTTTCTGTTTCTTGATCATTTCGCAAGCACCGCGGTCCGGAGACTTTCCGCCGCGTCTTCTCCTTTCAGAATTTTTACCAGCGCGAGCCCGAATTCCGTCGCCGCGCCCATGCCGCACGCCGTCACGAACCGCCCGTCCGTCACGACGCGGCCCTCGGGAGTACCCGCCTCTGCAACGGACGCGCCCTCCAGCTCGCCTTCGAAGCCGGGATAGCAGACGGCCCGCACGCCCCGGAGCAGTCCCCTGTGTCCGAGGACCATGGGAGCCGCGCAGATGGCCCCGATCACGCAGGACGGATCCGCCGCCGCGCGCTCAAGGATCCCGTCCACCGCCGGGTCCGCGTCCAGATGCTTCGCTCCGGGCATGCCGCCGGGCAGGATCACGGCCTCCGGGGATACCTCCGTGAAATCCTCCGCGTAGGCGTCCGCCGTCACGGGAATGCCGTGGGAGCCCGTTACCGCAAGGCCGCATCCCTTGTGGGAAACAGCCGCCGTTTTCACGTCCAGGCCGGCCCGCCGCAGAAGATCCACGGGGGTCAGCGCTTCGATCTCTTCAAATCCTTCGGCCAGCAGAACCAGTACCATTTCATCCTCCACGGTCATTCTATGGTTATTCCTTGATATTATACCATATCCGGCCGGAAATTGCGATTAACAAATCATAAACATTGTTGCGATTATTTCTTGCCTTTTATGAATTCTGTCGAAAAAGCGCCCGTCCTCACAGCAGATCCCGCACGGCTTCGTACACCCGCCCGGCGATTACCTCCACGGGATCCGGTCCGTCGGCGTTCTCCGCCGCGCAGGGGATCACCCGCCAGCCCTCGCGCACCGCCGTCCAGTGAGCCGCCTCCCGGCTTCTGCGGAGATACGCTCCGTCCCGCTCGTGGATGTCGGTCTTCGCTCCGGTTTCCGCGGAACGCTTCCGCACAAGGGCCGAGGACACCCGCTCCGGCATATCCAGGAGCAGCACCCGGTCCGGCTTGGGCAGGCCCAGCTTCACGAACTCGAAGTCCCACAGCCAGGCGAGGAAATCCTCCCACGCCTCCCGGGGCAGCTTCGACAGCTGATGGTAGGCGTTGGCGGTGGTGTAGCGGTTGGCCAGGATCACGGTGTCGTCCCGGACGGCGTCCCGCTTCCAGTCGGAGGCGTAGGAGGCATTCCGGTCCGCGGCAAAGAACATGGAGGCGGCGTAGGGCCCGGTGTCCTCCGGCTTCTCTCCGAACCGCCCGGACAGGTACATCCGCACCAGCATGGAGCCGTCGGAGGCGTAGTCCGGGAACTCCAGGGTCCGCACCCGCTTTCCCTCCGCACTCAGGCGGTCCTCAAGGAGCTTCGTCTGGGTGCCCTTCCCCGCTCCGTCCAGTCCTTCAAGGACAATCAGCTTTGCCATATCTCTCTCACTTCCGAATCATTGTCATCCCGCGCAGGGGATGGTCTCACAGGTCGAAGGGCGGCGGATCGTCGTCCCGCATGCCGCTCTCCTGCCACTGGGCCCGGGTGATCAGCACCTCCCGGGGATGGGGGCCGTTGGGCGCGGAGACGTAGCCCAGCTGCTCCATGCGGTCGATGAGCTTGGCGGCGCGTCCGTAGCCCAGCTTCAGCCTCCGCTGGATCAGGGAGGTGGAGATCTTCCCGGCGTCCAGCGCCACCTCGATGGCGGGCTTCAGCATGGGATCCTCGTCCCCGTCGTCTCCGTCGTCCTCCTGAGCCTGGGCCGCGCCCTTCTTTCCGGCTCCGCACCGCTGGGCCTCCCGCTCGATCTGGTTCACGATCTCGTCGTTGTAGCCCTCGGCCACGCTGTTCATATTGCGGATGTAGCTCACGGCCTTCAGAACGTCGTCCTCGGAGACGAACGCGCCCTGGACCCGGTTGGGCTTCAGGGCTCCCACCGGCGCGAAGAGCATGTCGCCCATGCCGATCAGGTTCGCCGCGGAGCCGATGTCGATGATGGTGCGGCTGTCCACCTGATTGGAGGTGCGGAACGCGATGCGGGAGGGGATGTTCGCCTTGATGAGGCCGGTGATGACGTCCACGGAGGGCCGCTGGGTACCCACGATCAGGTACATGCCCGCGGCTCTGGCCTTCTGCGCGATCCGGCAGATGGAATCCTCCACGTCGTCGGGGGCGGTCATCATCAGATCGGCCAGCTCGTCGATGATGATGACGATGGAGGGCAGGCGCTCATAGGAGGGATCCGCCTCCGCCAGCTTGTTGTATTCGCCGATGTTCCGCTTGCCTGCGTCCTCGATGAGCCCGTACCGCCGCTCCATCTCGCTGACAGCCCAGGACAGGGAGCCCGCCGCCTTTTTCGGCTCGGACACCACCGGCACCAGCAGATGGGGAATGCCGTTGTAAATGTTCAGCTCCACCTTCTTCGGGTCGATAAGGATCATCTTCACGTCGTCGGGGGAGGCCTTGTAGAGCAGGCTCATGATGATGGTGTTGATGCACACCGATTTGCCGGAGCCCGTGGTGCCCGCGATCAGCAGATGGGGCATCTTCCCCACGTCGAAAAACACGGGATCCCCGGCCACGTCCTCACCCAGGGCCACAGTCAGGCGGCTCTTGGCGGAGACGAACCGCTCGTCCTCAAGCAGAGTTCTCAGATGCACCGTGGTCCGCTTCTTGTTGGGGACCTCGATGCCCACGGCGGATTTGCCCGGGATGGGAGCCTCGATCCGGACGCCGGTGGTGGCCAGGTTCAGGGCGATGTCGTCCACCAGATTGGTGATGGAGCGCACCTTGGTCCCCGGCTCCGGAACCAGCTCGTATCTTGTGATGGTGGGCCCGCGGGAGATGTTCTCGATCTTGGTGTTGACCTTGAAGGACTTCAGGGTGTCCACCAGCTTCACGGCGTTGTCCTGCAACTCGTCCTTGATGTCCTCGTTTCCGCCGCCCGGATCCTCGGTCAGAAGGTCCACGGG
>CACYWX010000159.1 GCA_902778205.1 uncultured Ruminococcus sp.
AAAAACAGATTGCAGATCAACGCGATCATTGGAGGAATATCCATGGACTTTGAGCCTCTCGACGAGAAGAGCACATCCCCCTATCGGGATTATTACAGCACCGACGGCTGTTACCGGCCGCCAAAGCAGCCCCGCAACCGGGGATGGATGCTGGCGGCGGCGGGGGTGCTGCTGCTGTGTCTGGCCCTGGCCACGGCGGTGGGACGGCGGCTCTCCCAGGAGGGGAACGCCACCGTGAAGGCGGAGGAGACCACCCTGGTGGAGACGGCTGCCTCCCTGATGGAGACGGCGGCCCCCACTGCCGCCATGGAGCCCCTGTCCCGGACGGCGGAGGACGGCGCGGAAGCGGAGGTCCCCCCGGGGGACGCCAGACTGCAGGTGGACGCGGCGAAAAAGAACGCCATGGAGCTGACGGAGCTCTACAAAAAAGTGATCCCCAGTGTGGCGTCCATCACCGCCCTGGGAGTCCGCACAAAGTCTACGGGCACCGGCATTGTCATGAGCGCCGACGGGTATATCATCACCAACTATCATGTGGTCTCCGGGGCTCAGAGCGTCTCGGTGCTCCTCAGCGACCAGCGGGAGCTTCCGGCCCGGATCGTGGGCGGGGACGAGACCTCCGATCTGGCGGTGCTGCTGGTGGACGCGGAGGACCTGACCCCCGCGGAGTTCGGCTCCTCGGACACCGCCGAGGTGGGCCAGAGCGTGGTGGCCATCGGCGACCCTCTGGGTACGGAGCTCCGGGGCACCATGACCGACGGCATCATCTGCGGCATCCACCGCAGCGTCCAGGTGGGGGACCGGACCATGGCCCTGATGCAGACCAACGCGGCCCTGAACTCCGGCAACTCCGGCGGCCCCCTGGTCAACATGGCGGGGCAGGTCATCGGCATCAACACCATGAAGATGGCCAACAGCTACGCCAATGTGGAGGGCATCGGCTTTGCCATTCCCATCTCCGACGCCCGGCCCATCATCGACGAGCTCATCGAGAAGGGCTATGTGGCGGGCCGGCCGGCCTTCGGCTTCACGGTGGAGGCCCTGAGCCTCCAGATGCGGCTGTTCTACAACCTGCCCGGCGCCATCTACATCCGCTCCGTGGTGGAGGGCTCCGACGCGGCGGAGAAGGGCATTCTCCCCGGGGACATCATCATCGCCGTCAACGATACCGAGGTGGGAAGCCTCGACGAGTTCAACAGCATCAAGAACCAGTGCGCCGCCGGCGACGAGGTGACGCTGATCATCTTCCGCAAGGGCGAACAGTACAAGGTCACCGTCACCCTGATGGACCGGGCGGACGTGGACTGAAAAGAACAAACAACCCCGACTCCCCCAAAAGGGAGCCGGGGATTTTTGTATGTGGGGATTATTCCACCGTCAGCTTGCCGCCGGAGGCCAGAGCGTACTCCCCGCAAAGGGTGCAGCCCGCGCCGGCCTTGGCGCTGATGGACACCCCCGCCGGGGCGTCGTATAATGAACTGACCTCTTTTATCAAGACAATCCCCGGAGGATGTATGAAACCGATCCTGCGTTTTCTGAAAAAAGAACTGATGCTGACCGTGTCCCTGCTGGCGGCGGCGGTCTCCCTCTTTATCACCCCGCCAGACGCCTCCCTGCTCCGCTCCATCGACTGGCGGACCCTCGGCACCCTCTTCATGATGCTGACGGTGCTGGAGGGCTTCAAGCAGGAGAACCTCCTCCGCCCCCTGGTGTCCCTCAGCGCCGGGATGAAGCGGATGGTGCCTCTGTCCCTGTTTCTGGTGTTCGGGGTGTTCTTCTCCTCCATGTTCGTCACCAACGACGTGTCCCTCATCATCTTCGTCCCTCTGACCATCCTTCTGTTCCGGCAGGGAGGCCGGGAGGCGTACATTCTGCCCGTGATTTCCATGGAGAACATCGCCGCCATCCGGGGATCCCTCCTGACGCCCTTCGGAAGCCCGCAGAACCTGTTCCTCTACGGGCAGTCCGGAGTCTCGGCGGGGCGGTTCCTGCTCCACATGCTACCGCTCTGCGCCGGATCCGCCGTACTGCTGGTGATTTTCGTGCTGGTCCTGTACCGGAGGAATCCCCGGGAGGAGATCCGGGTGGACGCCTCGAAGGCCGCCGGGGACTGGAAGCCGGAGAACCGGGTCAAACGCATTGTCTACGCCGCTCTCTTCGTTCTGGTCATCGCCACCATCGTCTCCCGGACCTCCTTCTGGCCTGTATCCCTGATCCTGGTTCTGGCGGCGGTGCTGATCGCGGACAGGAAGCTGTTTCTGAAGGTGGACTACGTGCTGATTCTGACCTTCCTCTGCTTCTTCGTCTTTTCCTCCTCCATCGCCGCCAACGAGGGGATCTCCTCCCTTCTGAAGAAAAGCGTCGCGGGCCGGGAATACTGGTGGGCCATCGGGCTGAGCCAGATCATCTCCAACGTCCCCGCGTCCATCGTCCTCTACCCCTTCTCGGAGAACTTCGCCGGGCTGATCTACGGCGCGGACACGGCGGGACTCTGCTCCCTCATCGGCTCCTTGGCCTCCGTCATCAACTACCGGCTGTACGTGCGGGAGTATCCCGGTCAGGGAGGCCGGTTCGTCAAGACCTTCACCCTGGTGTCCTGGGCCTTCTTCCTCATCGTCGTGATCCCGGGGTGGCTCCTCTCCCGCTGGCCCTTCCTCGGCTGACGGGGCCCGGGACATTTGCGCATCCCACTTGCTTTCCCGGGGAAAATATGGTATCATGGTCCCACAGACCGCATGCAATTCCGTCTATTCCATTCTTTCGGAGGTGCCCCATGAAACGGACCGCAGCATGGCTTCTGACCCTTTGCCTCGCCCTTCCCCTCCTCTCCGCCTGTTCCGACGGGGGAGAAAACGCCGAAACCCTGCCCGCCTCCCCCGAGCCCGCGGCTCAGGCTCAGACCGCCGAGGATGCCCCGGAGACGGAGCCCGACCTGCCGGACGACGTGCCCGGAGCCGATTACGAGGGCTACGCCTTCCGCATCGGCGCGTCGAACGAGAACAACGCCGACTACCTCCATTACCTCTGGGTGGAGGAGATGAACGGGGAGAGCGTGAACGACGCCGTCTTCGCCGCCAACACCTACGTCCGGGACAAGTACAACGTGGATCTGGTCTGGGCGGAGGTGGGCGACACCCATTACAACATGTACCAGCACGTGGTCAATTCGGTCCATGCCGGGGACGACGCCTACGACTGCGCCGTTCTCCACGACCACGCCTCCGTCAACGCCATGCTGGAGGGCGTCCTTCTGAATCTGTACGAGCTGCCCGCCGTGGACACCTCCAAGCCCTGGTGGCCGGCCTTCACCGTGGACGCCCTCACCGTCAACGGGAAGCTGTACTTCGACTGCAGTTACATGAAGTACGACGCCCTGGCCTCCACCCGCGCGGTGTTCATGAATCAGGGCATCGCCGAGGAGCTGAACCTGACGATCCCCTACGATATGGTCCGGGAGGGAACGTGGACCATGGACGTCATGCGGGACATGTCCTCGAAAGCCTACATCGACGTCAACGGCGACGGCGTGAAGGATGCCGGGGACCGCTACGGATGGGCCATCAGCGGGCACACCTACGACTACATGGAGGGCTTCGGCACCGACATCTACAAGCACGCGGACGACGGGAAATCCCTGTATCTGGATTTCTACACAGACTACAACCTGAAGATCATCACCCAGTCCTGCGAGTGGTTCTTCGGCGGCGGAAACGACGTGTGGTTCGACGGGAGCGGCTCCAACAAGGAGAACGTGGGCGCCCTGAAGATGTTCGCCGAGGGTCAGTCCCTCTTCAGCTACAACAGCGTCATCCGCCATGTGCGCTCCTGCGCCGACGCGGACATGACCTACTCCATCCTGCCCCAGCCCAAGCTGGACGAGACCCAGACCGTCTACTACGGCGGCACCAACGACCATCCCGCGGTGGTTCCCGTCACCTGCTCCGATTACGACCGCACGGGCCTGATCCTGGAGAGCATGGCCTGGGCCGGGAAGAAGAACATCGAGCCCGCCTACATCGAGGTGGCCATGAAGACCCGGTATTCCTCCGATCCCGACTCCGCGGAGATGCTGGGAATGATCTTCCAGAACCGCCTGGTGTCCGCCGGGTACTATTACAGCAATCTGGACACCATCTCCATGGCGCACGACGTCTTCTGGATGAAGGGCGGAGCCCAGCCGGAAATCGCCTCCTGGTACAAATCCCAGGAAAAGCTCGAGCTGAAGCGCGTGGAGAAAATCAACAAGTTCTTTGCCGACGGGGAGTGACGCTCCCCGAGATCTCACCAGATAATCATCCGGAGGATTTCCCATGAATAAATCGCCTGCTGAATACGTCAATCCCTATATCGGGACCATCGGCCACCTGCTGACCGCCACCCGACCCGTCACCGCTCTGCCCCACAGCTGGGCCAGGATCTTCCCGACGGTGGAGCGCGGGGTCATGGATTATTACACCGCCGCGCGGATCGTCTCCTTCCCCGCCGGTCCCGCGGAGCTCGCCTTCGCGCCGTCCGGAGCGGAGAGCATGGAGTCCGCCGCCTCACGCTTCGACGTGGACGCCGTGGACTCCCATCCCTACGCCCTTACCGCATATCTGGAGGACACGGACGTGACCGTATCCGGGACCACCGTTCTGCACGGCTTCGTCTACCGGGTCGAGGGAGCCGGAACGATCTTCCTCCGTGCAAAGGACTCCCGGTTCACCATGACGGAGGACGCCCTGCTTGTCGAAGCGCCCGAGGGTCGGGACGGCCGCCGCGCGTATCTGAGGATCGCCCTGTCCTGCCCCTTTGAGACGCGGATCCGGGAAAACGAGGCGGTTCTGACCGGTGCCGCGCCCGTTTTCGAGCTGTACGCCGCCATGTCCTACATCTCCCACGACAAAGCTGCTGAGATTTTCCGACGGGAGCTGGCAGGCCGGGATTTCGCCTCCGTGTCCGCCGCGTCCAAGGCGGTCTGGAACGACCTTCTGGGCCGGGTGGAGGTCCGGGGCGGCTCCGAGGACCAGAAGACCGCGTATTACACCGCCCTGTACCGCTCCTTCGGCAAGATGTTCGACTACGGCGAATACGGCAGCTATTACTCCGGCTACGACGGACAGGTCCACGAGGGAGAGTTCTACACCACGGACCAGCTCTGGGACAGCTTCCGCTGCATGCATCCCCTTCAGCTCTTGCTGGAGCCGGAGCGCCATGCCGTCATGCTGGGGAGCTACGTGGACATGTACCTGCAGTCCGGAGCCATGCCCTCTTTCCCTTCTCCCGACGGGGACAGGCCGTGCATGCTGGGCTTCCACGCCGCCTCCCTCTTCGCCGACGCCCTGGCTAAGGGGATCCCCGCCGATTACGAGACCGCCTACCGGGGCATCCGGCGCAACGCAACGGAGATCTCCATGCTGCCCTGGGTGGGAGACAGACCGGCTGGGGAGCTGGAGCGGTGCTATTACGAAAAGGGCTTCTATCCCGCCCTGGAGGAGGGGCAGGAGGAGTGGATCGCCGACGCCCATTCCTTCGAGCGGCGTCAGGCCGTGGCCGTCACCCTGGAGCACGCCTACGACGACTGGTGCGCGGCTCAGCTGGCACGGCACCTGGGCCTTGAGGAGGATGAGCGGCTGTTCCTCCGTCGGGCGAAGAACTACCGGAACGTCTACAACCGGGCAATCGGCTTCATGGCTCCGAAGAATGCCGCCGGCGAGTGGATCCGGGGCTACGATCCCATGCGGGGCGGCGGACAGGGCGGTCGGGCCTACTTCGCCGAATGCAACGCCTACACCTTCAACTTCTCCGTCTGGCACGACATCGAAGGACTGGCGGAGCTGATGGGCGGACCCGGCGCCATGGCGGAGCGGCTGGACGAGCTGTTCTCCACCCCGGCTCCCGGCAAATACGGCTTCCTGGATCAGTTCCCGGATTCCACCGGACTCATGGGCATGTTCTGCATGGGCAACGAGCCCTCCTTCCACATCCCCTACTTCTACAACTACATCGGAAAGCCCTGGATGACCCAGCGGCGGCTCCGTTCCGTCATGAACCTGTGGTTCACCAACTCCCCTCTGGGCATCTGCGGCGACGAGGACAGCGGGGCCATGTCCTCCTGGTTCGCCTTCTCCGCCCTGGGCCTGTATCCCGTGTGCCCCGGCAAGCCCGACTACGCCCTGTCCTCCCCCCTGTTCGACGAGGTCCGGATCAGAACCGGCGGCGGCGAATTCGTCGTGAAGGCCGAGGGAGCTGGTGAAGGGCTCCGCTACATCCGATCCGCCGAACTGAACGGAAATGCGCACAACAGGGTCTTCCTCTCCCACGCCGATCTGACGGCCGGAGGCGAACTGGTGCTCGAGATGGACAGCCGTCCCAACAAGGCGTGGGGCGCGGAGCTGTGAGGCCGGACATCCGGATCCTGTGCCGTCCGACGGATGAGAGTCCCTTCCTCCACGACACCTCAACCTCCCTCTGCGGCTCCGGTCTCTATGCGGCATGGTACGCCTGCACGGAGGGGGAGATCGCCGGGGAGACCTCCATCCGCGGCCGCTTCTCCCCGGACGGAGAACACTGGGGACCGGTCGAAACCGTGGCGGAGGGCCGGGATTATCATTACGTTCCGGCGTCCTTCTACGAAAATGGGGAGGGGTTTCACGCCCTCGTCACCCGGATGACCGGACACGACCGGCCCGCAGACGTGCTGGAGCTGATCCGTCGGCCCTCGGGCTGGGAGAGCGTCCGGGTACATCGGATCCCCTTTCTCTTCAACACCGCTCCACTCCCCCTGCCGGACGGCTCCCTTCTGGCGGGAGGACGGGTTTCCCCCGCTCCGGGAGAGCTGCCGAGGATCCCCGCCGCCGCCCGGTTGGAGCCGGGTTCCCCGGACTGGACCGTGATCCCCATGCCCGGACCGTGGGAGCGCGGCGCGTATCCTCTCCCCGTTCCGGAGACCGCCCTGCTCGTCCGGAAGTCTTCCGTCGAGGCGTATGTCCGCAACGACGGCGGAAATCCATGGCTCTTCCGATCGGAGGACGGCGGTAGGAAATGGACCATTGCCGGGGAGAGTGACATCCCCGCAGCCGGATCGAAGCTGTACGCCGGAACCCTGTCGGACGGGCGGGATTACCTCCTCTACAACGAGCGCACCCCGGCGAACGACCGCTCCCGGCTGGTCCTCTCTCT
>CACYWX010000160.1 GCA_902778205.1 uncultured Ruminococcus sp.
CTCCAAAACCGCGTGTCCTGGGTTCGAGTCCTAGTACCCCTGGATGTGAAAAGCTCTGGAAGCCTTGAAAACATTGGCTTGCAGAGCTTTTTCCTTGTGCGCAGATTTTGGGCGTAAGTGTGATGGTTTTGCCGTTTTTCGCCCGTTTTTGCCTCGTTTTTCACCGCCGGAACATCAAAAACGCTCCGCGGGTTTTGGCAGAAGGTGGTAAAGGCGCCCGGGGCGTTCGTCTCGTGGGGACTTGCGGGGGAAGGAGTTCGGGGGTAGAGAGTGGCTCCCGGTCGGCGGAAAAACGGCGGGGAGTGCTCCATTTTTGCGAAAATGGAAATTGACCGGAAGACCGCGTGCTGTGGACGAGAGGATAGCATGGACTGTGTGGTATGGGAAGGTTTGGTTTCACCTCCCCGGCCTCACGCACATCCCCTCTTTCAATGTTCCCGGCCAGTCTACCGCCACGGCGTCCGACTGGGACAGGCCGCTGAAACCGTAACCGAACCAGACCATGCCGTCCGCCGCATGATCGACCGCGACGGGGACGGCGTTCACAACAAACGCAGGTTCCGGGAACTCGTCCGAACGGCTGACCCGCCACGCGTACATCTCCCCGTCCTGCCCCTGCCATACGGCGGACGCGGGGATCGCGGTCATGAGCTGTCCGTCCACATCGGCCATGACGGGATACTCGTACCGGATTTCCGGCGACAGCGCAGCGCGGATCTGCGGCCCGAACGCCATGAACACGGCGACGGATGCGAGGAAGAGAAGGAAGATCGATATTGTTGCGATTCGTTTGACTTTCATTTCAATCCGTAATCCCCCAATCCTTCCATGACTTCATCCTCGAAGAACGAGAACAGCAGGAGCGGCGCGAGGAAGAACATGAGCGTTGCCGCAAAGCCGAGTACATCCCCAGGCTGAATCTCGTTCAGCAGGATCGCCAGCGGGTATTTCTCCCTTGTCTCCATCAAAATGATCGGCTCGGCGACGGCGTTCCACTGCTCAGTGAAGCTCAGCACCCACGCGCAGATAATCCCGGGCCGGATCGTCGGGACGATGATGTGCCAGATGATTTTCAGCGTCGAGCCCGTGTCCAGACGCGCCGCCTCGATGAGCTCGTCCGGGACGGACTTCATCACCTGTGTGAGGAGGAAGGCCGCAAACGGGGCGAAGATCCCCGGCAGGATCATGGCCCACGGTGTATCATACAGCGCAAACTGCCGCGAAACGATATACTGCGGCAAGAGCGTCACCTGAAACGGCATCATCATGACGATGATGTAGAGATAGAAGATCACCGACCGCCCCTTGAATTTCACCTTTGCGAACACATACGCCGCGAGGATCGACACCGCCACCGTCCCGAGGCTCGCCGACAGACTGATAATGAGAGAGTTTGACAGTCCGCGCAGATAAGTCGGCTTCCAGACGTAGAAGTCAACGAAGGGCTGCACTCCCTCCGAGAAGGACCGGACCGCTACAATGAGCACCGGCGAGACGATGAACAGCGCGAAAAGAATGAGCAGAACCGACGCAGAGACATCCATGATTTTACGTTTTACCATATCGATTCGCTCCATTTCTTTTCAGCTACAAAGACGACCGCGACGACGGTGTAGACGATCACCGCGAAGAAGATCGCCGCCGTGGAGATGTACTGGTAATTCAGCTTGGCGAAGTGGTTGTTCAGAAAGTTCTGGAGCATGTAGACCGTCTCGTCCGGGTAGTTGCCGTAGAGCAGATAGCTTTCCCGGAAGACTTTCAGCGAGTTCACCACGGACAGGATGAACGTGAAGAACAGGGTCGGCGCGATGTTCGGCAGGGTCACCCGGACGGTCTGCTGAAACACATTCGCCCCGTCGATCCGCGCGGCTTCGATCATGCTTTTGTCCGTGCTGGACAGGGCCGTCAGCATCAGCATGACGTTCAGCCCGCCGTACTTCCAGAGGAAGATGAGCAGCAGGGAGTGAAACGGCGTGAAGGTCGAGATATAGGCGTTCCACAGCATGACGATGGTTGCAGACGGCAGGATCACCGGCAGGAACAGGGCCGACTTGACAAACGGCAGCCGCGTCGCGAACCGCACGAGCAGCAGCGCGAGGATCAGCGAGACCGCCATCGTCAGCGGCACGACGAGCAAGGTGAACTTCCCCGTGTTCTTCATCGCCAGCTTGAAGTACTCGTTCTCGAACAGCCGCTTGAAGTTGTCGAACCAGACGAATTTCTTCGTGAAGGCGTTTTCCGTGAAGGCGTAATAGAACGAATACACGAACGGGACGATGAAGAAGGTGAGGAATCCCGCAAGGGAGGGGAGGAGAAGGAAAAGGTCTGTATTCTTCTTCATGGTGTTTCAGGCTTATTCAAGCTCATCATCTTCTTCGTTTGCTCCGTTCTACTTTCTTAAATGTAAGTGCTTCGCTCTTCTCCCTTTTTATCCTATCCATCACACCCGCTATCACGCGATCAGGATCTACGTTTTCTATCATTTGAAGAAAGGCGATTTTTATTTCTGCACAGCATCTCATGTTATCCCTCCGGGTATGTAAGCACCGTAGGCGTCCAGCCGTTCACTTCATAGAAATCCTCTGGCACGATGGCGCAGTGCATATCGATGTTTTTTTTAGAGTGACTTTCGTATTTTTCGTTATAATCCGAAACGTCGAAGGAGCGGAGGTTGTTGTGAAAACGCGTGTGATTGATTACATTCACAAAGGTATTCCGACCCACAGTACAGTCTTCTCCGTCCAGTACGTGAACTGTCATCACCTCGGATTGCATTCCGCACACATAGCTGCCGATCCGCCGGACCGTCCCCGGAATCTCAAGATGTTCAAAGAATGCGCTGTAAAAGCATCCGGTCGCCAGCTTCCGGACGGGCAGCCCTTCTATCTCGCGAGGGATCGAAACATAAAGCGGGACGTACTCCTCCGCATAGAGCGGCGTGCTTTCTCCTTCGTACCCGGTGATCGTGATACCTCCGTCCTCAATGATATAAGTGAATTTCTCCGCGGGGGACCGCTCGCACCAGATTTGCGTCGTTGCCGTCTTTGCGATCGCCTGATTGCGGGGAGCTCCGGTTTCGTTCGGGCCGGGTATGGCGTCAAGCGGGCGGTACTGCCACGGAATGAACGCGATTTTCTCCCAGTCCCATAGTGCGGCAGGCAGACCACGGTCTTCCGCATACGCTTTGACGGCTCCCGCTTCGCTCTCATAGTAAATCCCGCCGACGTCCTCCGAGAAAGCGCCGTCTTCGACGTGTTGAATGCTGTCGCGCACGCAGACCTTGATCTCCGGATAACCGTCAAACGCGCCGGACGCGATCCCCGTGACCGGATGCCCGTCCAGCGTCGGCTGCATCACGATGATCCCGTTTTTGCCGATATACCGAAGCACCGTCAGCGAACCGTCCGCGTTCAGGCCGTATTCAAAATAGTCCGTGATGATTGCGGCTTCGGTCGGAGCATCCGCCTGTTCCTCTGGTTCGGGATCCGGATCTTTTGCCGGGGCCAGCGCGTTCCATAGCCGGAGCGCGGTCAGGACGCACTGCTCCCGGGTGTACGTTCCCTTTGGCGCAAACGTGCCGTCCCCCATCCCGCGGAATACGCCGAGCGAAGTCATTGCGGCGACGTCTTCTTTGGCCCATGCGGAAACATCGTCGCTGTCGGAAAACGAAAGCTCTGCCTGTTCGGAGGCTCCCCCGCAGACACGGAACGTCCTGTTCAACATCGCGGCGGCTTCTTCCCTTGTGATGGAGGTGTTTGGATCGAAAACCGTCCCGCTCCGACCGTTGACGATCCCGAGGCGGTAGGCGGCGGTCACGTTGGCGGCATGGGCGCGGTTCAGGTCCCGGAACGAAGGCTCGCTCCGAAGATCGTTTCGGCTGTTCAGGATATCGTCCGTGCTGTCCGCCCCGGAAACCGCAAGACAGACCCGCACCGCGATCCGGGCGAAATCCTCCCTCGATGCGGGAGATGTATAGCTTTTCTGTAAATTCTCCGGGATGAGGCCGCATGAAATAGCCTCTGAAACCTCTTCTTCTGCCCAGCCGGAAGGCTTGTCCCCGAAAACGGGAACGGACAGCAGGAAGAGGGCAAGTGCAAACAGAATCGGGATAGAATGTAATTTTTCCATGATTCGATCTCCTTATTCAAAATACCGGTACCGGATCGCACCGGCAAATTCCTCCGCCGCGTCTGCCGGAGTCAGTTCCCCCGCAAACAGGCGATCCGTCAGCTCCCGGATCATGCCGCGAAGCTCCGCACTGTCGCAGATACAGACCTCTGTCCCGCTGAAAACCTCTTCCGTAGCAGAAGCAGCGAGGATTACGCTCCCTTGAGCCCGGAAAGGTTCCTTTGTCCAGCGGTTCTTCTCATAACCGGGCGTCCATCCGTCGCCGAATACCCATGTGAAATAGGAATCCGGATCCTTCATGAAAAGCGTTTTTTCACCTTCGATACACGGCGCGAAATCAGGTCCGGTCAGCATGGAAAGATAGGCGAGAGACAGCTCCGGCTTCGTCGTCTTCGGGTTGATGAATACGAAGCTGATGAGCGGCGCATACCGTTTTCCCTCCGCCGCGGGATAGGGAATCACGACCGGGTCCTCCGACGGATCGACTTCCCTCCAGATCTGCGATTGCGCAGGAACGGGGATTTCTGTAAGGAGGAAGGTTTCCGCCTCCGGGTAATTGACTAAGATCCCCCGGCTGTGATAGTCCGCCAGCTTCTCCATGATCCGGCAGAGGGACGCCGTATCGACCGCTCCGGAGCGGACACTGTTTTCGGCGAAAAACGAGAGGATCCAGATCTGCGCCTGAGGAGCGAGAGCGCATCCGTCCCCGCAGAAGGGAGCGGCTTCTTCGCAGAGCGTCCAGAAATCGTCAAGCGTCCAGCCGCTGTCCGGGATCGTCAGGCCCGTTTCGCGGAAATCCTTTCCGACAACGAACGCCCCGGATTCGAATGAGACAGGAGAGCCGAAGACATGACCGTCCCGCGTCATGAAATCCCGCACACCGTCGGCATACGCTTCCATGTTGGCGAGGATCCCGGGCGATCCCTCCAGAGGAAGATACAGGCCGTAGCGGAGGATGGCGGACAACAGGTCGCCCCGGTCGCATTTGTCCGCCCAGACCACGTCGAAATCCGTGTCTCCGGCGAGCAGCTTCATCCGGAGGCGGTCCGCGAATTCGGTGACGGGATAGCTGACCGTCTGGACAAGGCAATCGTTCTCCGTCTCAAACCAAGACGAGGCAAAGGGGATCCCCTTGATTCGCACGCGCTTGTCATAATCGTCCGAGCCTTTTTCGGACACCGGGCAGAGAACGGTCAGACAGCGTTCGTCCTCAGTGATCGCGTCGAACACATTCAGCGTCCCATACCATGCGTCCCACAGCAGGAAATCGGTTCCGGTAAAGAAGACTTCGGTATAGCGCCACTCCTCTTTTTCCTCTCCGAGCGCGTCCGATACCCGTTTGAGAATCGTTTCCGTTCCGAGGGATCGGAGCGATTTTGGCCCGTCCTCCGCCCATCGGCTGAACTGGCACCATGCGAACGAGGGGGAGGAAAAGCCGTACAGCGTACCGTCCGCGATATCGGCGAGCTGGAAATAGTCCGTACCTCCGCGGTATTTCATCGTTCCTCTCGCCGCATCGAGAACGTACAGTTCTCCGGTCATGGAGCCGTAAAGATCGGAATAAAGCGTTTCGATCAGAAATTCGCTCCCACCCTTCCATTCTGCGGCGAGTACCCTGTCCGGCATGGTGGCAGTGCGGAGGAAGACTTCGCCCTCCGGTTCCGCTCCCATTACATCCGTCGCGGTCTTGCCGCCTGTGAGGGAGTGTGAAGTCACCGTACCGCGCGAACGGGAGACGGTGACACAGGATATAAGACGCCCCGCCTCGGGTTCATTTGCCGATTTATAGGAATTATAGATCAAAAGGATCCATCCGTCCCCCGCTGCGATCCGGTAGTTTCTCCGGACGGTATCCGGATCCGCCGGAACAGGCCAGCGGTGAAGCACCGTTCCGTCAAATCCGAGTTCTGCGATCTCCTGTCCCCCGTCCTGCGTGGTGGTGCAGACAAAGACGCCGTCCTCCCGGACCGTGAGCGCGACGGCGCGGAGATCGGAGACCTCATGAAAACGCATGCCGTCTCCCCAGTCATAATACCCGAGGGGGACGTTTTCGCCGCCTGACCAGATCCGATCCTCATACGGGAAGATCACATCCTCCCCGCGTCCGAGGACCGTGCAGCCATCCTCCATATCGGAAAAGCGGTACTTTTCAGCCGACACGTTCTCCGCTTTCTTCCCGCAGCCGGAAATCGCAGAGAGCAGGACGGCGAGGAGCGCGATAACAAGGATTTTTCTGGCTATTCTTCTCATGACTGTCCTCCTTCCTCTTGATCGACAGGGCTGATCGGACCGACGCTTTCAGCGATGCGGAGCAGTTCCTCTTTCTCATACGGACCGATCAGATCGTACTGATAAACTCCGTCTTCCCATGTCAGGGCGTTCCGGCGGTCCGGTTCGTCGTAGTAAAAGAACATCCCGTGCCATCCGTTCACCGTGACCTCGGCGATCTTCGCCTCCGCGTCGATCCAGAGAGAGGAATAGGGCCGGATGACGGACTGCCGGTAGTTCAGTTTTCTGTTTCCTCCGGCGTCTGCGTAGCTGATTTCGAGTTCGTGTTCAAAGATTTGTTTCCGGACCGTTTCGGTCAGCCCGTCAGGGAGAACGGACGGTTCGTTCGGCGTGAAGATCCGGAGCGGATAACTTGCCGCGTCTTCCCGCTTTATTTCGACGTTGAAATAGTTCCGATACCATGTGACCACGGCATTTCCGAAGGCTGTCCGTACTTCTTCAATGGTCATGCCGAGCAGAGAAAACGACGCCAGCGCAACGAGGATTCCGATGCCGATCTTTTTCATGATTCTGCGCGGTTTCCGGCTTTCGCTCCTGCCCGAGAGAATCCGTCTCATGCGCGCCCGGCATCTGCGGCTGACCGGGTGTTCGACCTGCAGAGCGGCCATAGCGTCCCATTCTTCTTCCACAAGCTCGCCGAGCGCGGTTTTGAGCGCCTGACGGAATGCTTCTTCTCTTTTGTCCGTCGTCATTTTTCCGCCTCCTCCTTCTCCCATTTTTCTATGACAAGCCTTCGCCC
>CACYWX010000161.1 GCA_902778205.1 uncultured Ruminococcus sp.
GCTGTGATCGAAGAAGATGCCGCCCGTTTCCTTGCGGAGATGTCGGGGGGAGATGCCAGACGAGCCCTGAACGCGATCGAACTTGGCGTCATGACCACTGAAAGGGACGCGGACGGGAAGATCCCGATCCTCCCCGTGTTCTGTACGACCTACGGGATGCTCGTCAACGAGGCGATCTTTGAGAAGGAAGGCCTGACTATTCCCCGGACGTACGACGAACTGCTCTCCGTCTGCGGCGCGCTTCAGAAGGCGGGATATTCCAGCCCGATGATGGGCTACAGCCGGGGCAGCTTTATGCTTTTCCCGCTGAGCTTCCCTTATTTCTGCGCGGAGATCCAGGATAACGACGAAGCGCTGGAAAATCTGAACGCCTTGACGCCCGGAGCCGGGGAGTACGCCCGTGACGCGCTCGCGCTGGCCGCCGATTTCCTCGGGCGCGGGTACATCGATATGGACGCCTGCGGCGCGCTGGAGAACGACTATCAAGCCGTAATCCTTCGCTTCTTCGAGGGAGATGTTCCCATGATGCTCGCCACGGCCGGAACGGTCTCCGGCACGGAAAAGCGGGAGAGCCTGTCCGACGCATATATCGCGCACCCCTTCAAGTACAGTTATCATCCCGTCCCCTCCACCGACGCGGGCGGATATTTTCTCAATCAGCTCTCCATGGGCTTTTCCGTCAACCGGAACAGCGAAAACCTCGATATGGCGAACGAATTCATGCGTTTCCTCACCCGGACGGAGGAGCTGAGCAGAATGGCGCAGGTCAAGCGGATGGTGACGCCCTGCCGCGATATGTCCTTCGACGGCGTCTATACCTCGTTCGGCGCGCTTTCGGGCGGACACGTGATCTATCTTTCAGACGTAGGGTTGGAGGATGCGCCGGATCAGCAAATGCGCCGGGCAGGGACCCGGATCTGCAACGGGACGATGACCGTCGACGAGGCAGTCGCGGCATTTGGAACGCTGCCAGATTAAAATAGGGATATATTTTCCCCCAGGCTTCATTTTTGTATTCCCTCGGCGAAGGGAGTGCCGAAGACCGCCGGAAGCGGTCCGACCGGGAAGGCTTGACACACGGTTCAGTACAATTGAAGAGCATTCTGCGTTGACACCCCCGGCGCGGCATCGTACAGCGGGAAAAAGCCGGCGCAGCAATAGCGCGCAGAGAAAGGGAGAAAAAACATGAGAAGCAAGCAATTCAGAGCCCTGTTGACGGTCGTTCTCGCGGCGTCCCTCCTCTCTTCCTGCCTGAAGATCCAGCACATCGACCAGGGCGGAGGACCGGAAACGGATCCCGTCTCCCCGCTGACCTCACCTGAAACGGACGCGCCGGAAAACCCGTCCCCCGATCCCGGCCCGACGGAAAACGGAGTTCCCAATTTTGACCTCGGCCTTCTGACGGAGCAGAATTCTATTTCTTCCCTCCTGAGCCGCCACGACAGCGTGACCGTGCGCCGGGAATTCGACGGCGGGAGCGAGGTCGAATGCCTCTGGATGCGGGACGGCGACCTGGTGTATTTCAGCGACGAAAAGGCGTCCTACGACGGCGAGGAATACGAGGACCTGTACGGGTACTACCGCGGCTGCAATATCTATCCCGCCCCGGAGGGGGAAACCTCGCTCAGTCACTGGGTTTCGGCCGAAGAAATTCCTTTCGGGAACGAGACGGAAACGCTCATCACGAATTTCCTTCCCGCCGAGCTCTCCGGGGAGATGCGCGTGCTGTCCGAGGACGCGGAAACGGTGACGGTCCTTCTGCCGGAGACCCTCGTGTATGAGGACGGGACCGAATCCCCCTGCGAGAACACAGTCACGGTGAACAAGGGGACCCTGGACATTTGCGCCTTCAGCTGGGAATATCCGGCGGAGGACGCGGTCCACTCCGGATCCTTCACGGTGGAGTACGACGGCGAGATCCTCTGGAAGGACTGCATGGAGGACTGGAATGACACGCGCGTCGTGACTGTCGATGTTCTGACGGAGGCGGGGGAGCGGGTCGAGAATCTGGAAGTTCCCGCGGCGTGGGGTCTCTTCCTCTATCAGGACGAGGGGATGATCCTCTCCTCCCCGGACGCGGCGGCAGGCATGGGATTTGACGATACCATGTACATCGCGCCGGGCGGAGAGACCGTGTCCGTCTTCGCGTTTGACGAGGCGAACTACCCGACGGACATCGTGACCGAGCCGGAAGCCCTCGACGAGCTGCCCTTCTCCATGGACGAGCTCCGGGAGAATAACCGCATTACCAATCTCCTGAACAAATACGGCACCCTGGTTCTGGACAGCACAACGGAATACGGGGATTATTCGACCTCCTATTTCCGCCGCGGGGACGTCATCGTCCGGTATTCCTATATGGAGATCACCGACGAGGACGGAACCGTCTACCGGCAGGGCGCGGGAAACTACGGCCGCGACGAGTTCGAGCTGAACGGGGACGGAGAGAGCTATTCCTATATTGCGCTCGTTCCGAATCCGAACGAGGAGGAGTATCTCTTCTACGACACGAACGCGGACGGCGAGCACTACGCGTACGACACGACCCTGACCGACGCTCTGATGCTGGGGACTGTGTCGGACATTCAGAGCGACGGGGATACGGTCTCCTTCCGCTATCAGTACGACTACGACGAGGAAGGGGACAACGCGATGACCTGGGTCGTGGGCCGGGAGGATGCGCTCATCCGGTCCGTCGACTTCGGGAACATGAGCATGACCGAAACCATGCGGCACGGCGCGGACGTCCCCTTCCAAAAGGAGCTTGAGGACGCGTTCGCAAAGACCCGGACCGTCACGTGCCATTATGAGGGCATCGGGGACTACGACTACACCCTGCCCGCGGACTGGGCCGTCGCCTTCGACCGCTTCGAGGAGCTGACCTGCTATTCCGACGCGGCCATGAAGGAGGTCCGGGAGACGAGCGTCCCGGGGGACGGAAAGGATTATGAGATCTGGATCCGCCTGGGAGAGACGGCGGAGGGACCGTCCGTGCCGGCGCCCGAACCCGAGCCGGCGCCCGAGCCCGAACCGGAGTCTGAGCCGGTGATTGCCGTGCCCGATCCCCTGAATCTCTACGTCGGCGCGTGGATCGATGAGAGCGGCGCGACGGAGCTTCGGATTGAGAAGGACGGGTCCTTCGATCTGACCAAGGGCGGCAACGGATACACCGGCACGCTGGAATGGACGGACGAGGAACGCGGCCTGTGGGCAAGCGGCGGACGGTACGCGCTGATCCTGCCGGACGGAACGCATATGACCGGTGAGGGGTACGTGATTTTGCGCGGCGAGACGCTGGACCTCTGCATCGGAGGCGGCGCGGACAGGCTTTCCCGGGGGGCGCTGATCGGCGTGAGAAAGGTGGACAAAGGAGGAGAGGCCAGTCTTCCCGCCCACGACTCCTTCGCTGCGGATCACGGGGAGTACGCGGTCGACGTGCTGATCGAGGCGTACACCAAGGTGAGCGATTTCCGGGTGTACTCCCTGAAGAGCGAAGGGATCGACGAAAACGGCGTGCCGGACTTCTCGCTGACGGAGCTCTATCGCTACGCCAGCTTTACGCCGGACAAGGCCCTGGTTCTGACCATGACCTTCGGGGAGATCCTCCCGACCTACGGCCTCTCCTACAAGGACGCCGCCGGGGACACCCACCTCTACGGCATCCTCGAGAGCGGCATGGACGGATCCGCCATCCTCACCGAAATTCACGGGGCGATGGGCTGATCCGCAGACAGGCGGCAGAACAGCGAGAAATAAACCAGCGACCGTTCATTGCTCCAAATGCTTTCTTCTCTCACTGCGTAAAGATCGATCAGGGATTTATCGGTTTTCTATTTGTACGGCGACAGCTGGGGGATCGATCTTCGAGTTCAGCTGAGCGATAATCGCCATACCGGCAAAACGCAGACTGTTGAAAGCGTTGTCCGAACAGGAGGGAGCGCCTGTTTATACTAATCTCAAGCTAAAAGGGAAAACGCGGCTTTCTTTCGGAGAAAGCCTGGCAAAGAACTTTGAGAGGGAGTTAGGATAGGCTGCACCCATATAGTATTGCTTACCTTCGGCACACCAATATAGCTATCCAACCTTATCAGAGTTATTGTTCGCGAGCTCATCGCAAGGCGATTCGCCTCCTACATAAAGCGTTCGAAACCCATGAAGTTAGCCTTTTAGACTGAGAATAGTATTACACCGCATTTGCTGACTTGAAACGAATAAAAGGCCCGGCATTACACACCCGGGCCTCTTTGCACAGTCCGCGTCTCTTATTGTTCCGCGTTGTTCCCTTTTTCTTTCACCATCGCCGCTACCGACACAGCCGTAATGATTGGTCCCACGATCCACAAAATCATACCGAATTTCCTGCTGTCACCATGGATTCGTTCCGGATTCTCAGGGTCGTAATATATCTTGATTCTCTTCCCTTCATGATAACTTGAACTGTAATTGTCCAATTCGCCATAGTAGGATCGTCCTTCTGCGGAATACGACACCCACACATCGTAATCGGTATCTTCGGACCCGCTCCATGTTTCTTCAATCCTGTCAATTACCGCTGTTGTGGCGACAAAGCCTCTCGTCTCGAAGAAGGACAGATAGAGGCCCATGCCGCAGATCAGGACTCCTACAACGGCTGCGATAATCTGTGTTTTCTTTTTGTTCATCGGTTCATGTACTCCTTCTCAATGCGTCAGGTTTTCCCGGCGCGGAACCGCACTCTTCACCACCCGGCCGTGATCGGGACTCCGCGGGCGGATGTTGAAATTTGGCGTTCCGCCAATCCGGGAGCCGGGCTTCGGACCCTTCGTCCAATCGGATGATGCCTTGGACGGCATGGCAGGGCGGACTTTGATTTTCATGTAATACTGTTTCGCTTCTAAACGGTATGATTTTGCATAGGACAGAACCAACAAGTTTTGTCTGCACAAACCCACTGTGGTCCCTGAGCCCAATGCGCGCCTGAAACGCCGGCGAAGCCCACGGAACTTGTTCCGTGCACCACTTAAACTTCACGAACAGAGACCGCGCGAGGACATGGGATAAACAGTCACACTCAGTTACAGAGATGAGTATCAAGGATTATGCTCCCCGGCCAAGGGGGACCCTCGGGGGAGGGGCACCTTCGGCCTGAGATGGTGTCCCTCCCCCGCGCCTGTCCCGCGCAGGGACATTATTCCGAAACGCGTAGCGTTTCATTCCTTATATCCCTTTTAGAAGGGATTTAGTATAAGATCGTATAAACGCGGCGGCGTTTCGTGAATTGCTTCAGTCATTCGCAGAGCAGTGATCAAATGCGGATCCATACTCCCTTCGTTCTGCCGGGTCACTGTTTTTCCTGTCCCGACGCAGCCGTCTTTCCTCACGACAACCGGCTGCCGCGTGGAAAAACCATACTGCCGCAGGATGAACCCTGGCAGGGGAGCGATGGAAAAACAGTTTTATCCTTTCCCGAAAAGGACGAGCGCCTGCCCCGGCTTCACGTCCAGACGGACAGTTCCGTTCCGTACCGGAACCGTTTCAAGATAACGATTTCCCTCCGGGGAGATCTCCCATACGGACGCCTCGCCAAAAGCGGCGTCCGGTACGTTCCGGCAGCCGGAGCTTCCGCCTTCCGAATAGGCGACGAAGGTCCGGTTGTCTTCCGTCAGGGGAAGGATCACGTCGCCGCCCGCTTTAAGGGTGAGGCCGTTTTTCAGGATCGTACCGTCTCGTCCCCGGCTGACCACACCGTCCGAGAAGCCCGCCGTATAGGTACCGTCCGGATCCTGCTCCAGCGTCAGCCGCGCATGGCGGTTGAGATAGAAATACGGGAGCTGAACCGTGCAGAACTGCCGGAGAAACTCCGGTACCCAGTCCTCGTTCCGGATCCCGCGGCTCATCCAGATGTCCTCCCCGTGCATCGCGCCGTAAAACACGGCGAAGAGCGCGCCGTCGGTCAGCCTCCCGCTGTATTCGGACGGAGGGATCCTCATGCAGTCCTCCGCCGTCATATTGCTCGTCCACCAGGTCGCCGGGATCCTGCCGAGGGTGCGGATGGGCGCTTCTTTCCAGGTGGAGACAGGAAGGTTATCGCAGTACTTTTCGTAAAATCGGCGGATCGGGTGACCGTAATCGTCGGCGCGCAGAGGAAGCTCACGGTATGTGTATTCCGAGGTGACGTCGATCCCTTCGCTCCGGATGTAGTCGAGGATGGCGTTTCTCGCCTCGTCCTGCTCTTCGACGGTCGTTCTCGGGGAAAAGCTTTCGGCGATGCAGAAATTGTCGAGATGAACCGTCCCGGCCTCACGCACGGGAACCGTGTCGAGAAACTTCTCCCAGTATTTTTTGAAAAGCCCGCTCTCCCAGAACTGCTTATAGGAGATTTTGTACGCGTTCCGGCCGTTGAATACCTCGATCACGGCGGGTGTGCCGTCCGGGTTCTTCACGATGGCGTCCGCCGCGACGAACTCCGGGTGGGATTCGTTCTCACCGTATTCGTCCGCCAGATTGCCGTGGACGCTGACGACGGTGTGATGCTTCTTTGCCTCCATAAAGAGCCAGAGAAGGCTTTCCCGACCGTTCCGATCCTCGTCCCGTTTCAAAAAGTCGTTCACTCTGTGCATCTCCGGATAGCAGTCGTCGTGCCCGAGTCCCTGCCATCCGACCAGGTAAACAATTTTTTGGATTCCCTGCGTCAGCCGGTCGACGGTTTTGATGATTTCCAGCGCGTCCTCAAAGCGGATTCGGACATTTGAGGTTTTGTGCTCGAAATCCGGCGTCGCCAGATACATCTTCATCCAAAGTGTTTTTGAATAATCATAGCGGAATGTGCTCATGATGACTGCTCCTTTTCAGAGGTCCTCCTGTCGGAACGAACATCTATGGCAAGTGAAGGAGGTGTTATTATTATACAACAGGACAAACAGGATGTCAACGGCTAAAGTTCCTCGGCAAACCGTGGGGCGATCCGTATCACTCCGTCAGCGCTGCGCGGCTGCATTTTCACCGGCGCGAACATCTCCGCCGGCAACTTTGCTCTGGGAGGGGATGTGACTCTCTTCTCCGGCGACTCGCCTCTGCTTTGCCGTGCAGATGGTATTTCCGGACGGGCATATGCAGCGGTTTTCACATAGATTTCAGAAAGAAAATAGCACTCTCCTCTTGACAGTGCTAA
>CACYWX010000162.1 GCA_902778205.1 uncultured Ruminococcus sp.
CCGTGCTCCATCTTCGCCTTGATGTCTTCTTCGGTGACGGTCTCGCCGACGTAGAAGGATCTCTGCATGGCGCCGGAATATCTTTCCTGACGGATCAGCTTGCCGTGCTTATCGTTCTCGTCATTGTCCACGCCCTTCGCCGCGCTGACGGTCAGGTAGCCGTTTTCAAGGTCGATCGTAACGTCTTCCTTCTTGAAGCCCGGAAGGTCGATGGCGATCTCGTAGTGGTCGTCGTGCTCGGTCACATCCGTCTTCATGACGTGGGCGGCGTTCTTCCCGTAAAGCTTCTTTTCGATGTTTCTGAAATCTCTCTCGGTCGGGAATCCGAACCAGTCGTCAAAAAGGTTTTCTCCGAAAATACTGTTGTCTCTCCAAATGCTCGGTAACATAGGTCAGACCTCCTTGCTTTTCCGTCCATCTCAGTCCTCTGATTTAGAGAATCCGGAACCGGCGGAATGATCCGCAAGGGAAGGAGGGCTTGAGGCTTCGGACCGTCCGCAGTTGATGCGGGCCTCCGGGGAACCTCTCTCTGTTCCTTTGTTCGGCTGTATTATAGCACCATTCGTTAGCACTGTCAATAGGAGAGTGCTAAAAACTGCGTGAAAAGTATGTGAAAAATCCGTCACACAGGGGCCCGGTTTTACCGCGTCAATCTGGATAAAGATTGGAACAAAAGGGCTTCTCCCGGCGTCCAATGGGCAGAATCAAACACAGCGAGGTGATAATCCATGAAGCTGTCCCGTATCACCGCGGCCCTGCTCCTTGCCTGCCTGACGCTCACAGCAGCGGGGTGCGCCGATCCATCCTCCTCCGATCTCATGGAGGGGATCGTTCCGTCCGCAGGTGCTGTCAACCCGTCGGATCAACCCGATGTTCTCACAGCGTCGGAGAAGACCGCCGATTTTGCCGTCCGCCTGTTCCGGGAGAGTCTGAAGGAGGGGGAGAACACCCTTGTCTCGCCGCTGTCCGTCCTCTCCGCCCTGGCCATGACCGCAAACGGCGCAAAGGGAGAGACTCTTGCGGAAATGGAGGCCGTTCTCGGACTTTCCGCGGACGAGCTGAACGCCTTTTTCCGGGCGCTGCGCAACCGGGAACTACTTAACCTGCTGGACTCGCAGTCCCCCGGGACGCGGTTCCATCTGGCGAACTCCATCTGGTTCACGGACGACGAGCGCTTCACGGTGAACCGGGACTTCCTGCAGACCAACGCCGATTATTACGGAGCCGGGATCTTCCGCGCGCCGTTCGACGAGGGGACGCGGAGGGACATCAACAACTGGGTGAAGGACAACACGGGCGGGATGATCCCGGAGATCCTCGATCAGATTCCGGAGGAAGCGGTCATGTACCTCGTCAACGCCCTCGCCTTCGACGGGGAGTGGACGGAGCCCTATATGGACTTTCAGGTATCTCCCGGCGATTTTACCCTTGAGGACGGGACGAAAGAGCCCGCCGACTTCATGCACTCCGAGGAATACCGGTATCTCGAGGACGGAGACGCCGCGGAGGGATTTGTCAAGCCCTACAAGGGCGGGAAATACGCCTTCGCCGCTCTGCTTCCGAAGGAAGGGACGACCGTCGCCGACTATGCCGCTACCCTCAGCGGGGAGAAGCTGATGAAGATCCTGTCCTCGGCGGATCAGACGCCGGTGGAAGCCGCTCTTCCGAAGTTCGAGACGGAGTACGGCGCGGAATTGTCCGAGGTGCTGAAGGCGATGGGCATGCCGACCGCGTTTGATTCCTCAAAGGCGGATTTCTCCGGCCTCGGCACGTCCACGGGGGGAAACATCTTCATCGGCCGCGTTCTGCACAAGACCTTCATCTCCGTCCATGAGCGGGGAACGGAGGCCGGTGCGGCGACGGTTGTGGAGATGCTGGAGGAAGGCGCCATGGAGATGCCCGAGCCGAAGCGGGTCACGCTGGACCGTCCGTTCGTCTATATGCTGATCGACTGCGAAACGAATCAGCCGTTCTTCATCGGCGCGCTCATGAAGACCGGGGAGTGAGCAGAAGGAGGAGAGCGATATGAAACGACGGCTCGGCGGGATTCTGTGTGCAGCGCTTGTGCTGTCCGCGCTTGCCGCATTCTGCGGATCCTGCGGGAAGAGAGAAGCCGACGGCACTCCGAAGCCGGACGGAGCGGAAGAAGGCGTGACGGATGCGTCTTCCCTGCGGGAGCAGGTTCCGCAGTATTTCGATCTCAGCGATTTCAAGGGCCTTGAGGTCTATGTCTGGAGCCTTGCCGAGGGCAGTTACCGCTGCGGCATCCTCCCCGGTACGAACCGGAACAAAACGCAAAAGGAAATCTGGGACCTGGGCTTTCACGGGGTCAGTGTTGCGGATATGAAGGAAATTCTCGCCGCCTACGACGTTCCGGACGATGAGGTGTTCCTGTTTGCCTGTGCCCAGCCGATTTCCAGCTATCTGTATCCGATTGACGAGGACTACTGCAGAGCCGTGAGCGCGCAGTTTGACGACCGCTTTGCGTGCTTTGCGGCGACGGACTTTTGGGAGTGAATCCGATATGAAAAAGCTGATTTCCCATGTACTGACGCTGGCCGTGAGTCTTGCGGCTCTCACCGTGACGGCCTTCTGCACGGATCCCGCCGTCTATCCGGCTATGGCGACCAACAACACGATCGCCGTGAGCAGCAGCGCCGATGAACCGGACGCGCACGTGGTCTCCCCAGCGGCCTACAAGATCGACGGGGCGAACTTTTTCAGGCTCCGCGACGTGGCCATGCTTCTGAACGGAAGTGAAAAGCAGTTCGCGGTGGAGTATGACGAGGCTGAAAAATCCGTTTCGCTCACCTCCGGCCAGCCGTACCGGGCAGTCGGCGGCGAGCTGTCCGGGGCGGCTTCGGAAACCGCTTCCGCCAGTCCGACGAATAACACGATCCTCATCGGCGGGGAGATTGTGACGCTGACGGTATACAAGATCGACGGCGCGAATTATTTCAGGCTCCGGGACCTCGGCCGGGCTCTGGATTTTCACGTCGGCTACGACGACGAGACAAAGACGGTCTTCCTCTCCGGCTCCGGGGGATATGAAGAAGAGACCGTCTCCGAAGGGATCCCGTTCGAGGCGCAGATCATCCGCACCAACGGGTATCACGACGTCGCGGCCTACCCGCGGGCGGCGCTCATCGACAGCGCGGAGGAGCTGAACCGTTACTATGAGGAGAACAAGGGGCTGTATGATTTCGGCCACAAGGACAAGGTGTACGCCGACACGACCATCGGCTTTGCGGACGCGATCGATGAGTACGACGGCGCGTGGTTCCGGGACCATCAGCTGATCCTCGTTCTGCTGGAGGAGGGGAGCGGCTCCGTGCGCCATACTGTGACTGCGGTAAAAGGCGGTGAAAAGCCGGAGGTGACCGTCACCCGTCTGGTCCCGGAGGTCGGAACGGACGATATGGCCGAATGGCATATTCTGATCGGCATAGACCGGATTCCGGAACCGGGAACGGAGATCGCCGTGAACCTGATCACCCGGCAGGATGGAGTGTCCCTTGCGGATTGACGGATTTTCTATTCCTTATAAATCGTGTTTTTGTCGATGCTTATGTTCTCCGCCGGCTCCCGGAAGGACCCGGCGAGGATCTCCTCTGCGGGCTTCGTTTCATGCTCTTATGTCCTGATTCGGTTCTGCTCCATGATACCGCCCCGTGCGCCGCACTGTCAGTCCCTCTCCCCGAAGCTCGGCAGACACCGCGCCGGATCAAACGGCGGTTGACATCCCAGCCTATTTATGCTATACTATGGCATAAAATTATAGAGACTCCCTTCGCGCTCCGGTTTGTCCCGGACGAGAGGATGGACGAGGAAGGCCGCGGGGACCGTATGTCCCTGTTCGGCAGTGAGCCGCCAGGCAGACGGATGGGAGAAGAATTTCATGCAGTACAGAAAAGACAAACAGGGGAACGATCTTTCCGCGCTCGGCTTCGGGTGCATGCGCTTTCCCAGGAAGGACGGGAGGATCGACCTCGGGGAGACGGAGCGCGAGATCCTGGAGGCGGTTGAGCTCGGGATCAACTATTTCGACACCGCCTATATTTACGGAGGCAGTGAGGAGGCCCTCGGGGAAATCGTCGAACGGAACGCCCTCCGCGATAAAATCCGCATCGCCACGAAGCTGCCGCAGTATCTTGTATCAAGGAATACTTCGCTGGACAAATACTTCACGGAGCAGCTGAAGCGCCTCCGCACGGACCGGGTGGACTACTACCTGATGCATCATCTCACCGATCCGGCCATGTGGGACAAGCTGAAATCCGTCGGCGCGCTGGAATGGCTGGCGGAGAAGAAGCGGTCCGGAGAGATCGGCGCGGTCGGCTTCTCCTACCACGGGGACACGGACGGCTTTCTGAAAATCCTCGGCGACTACGACTGGGATCTCTGCCAGATCCAGTACAATTACTTCGACGAGCATTCCCAGGCGGGCGTCGAAGGGCTCAGAGCGGCGGGAGAACGCGGAATCCCCGTGGTGATCATGGAACCGCTCCGGGGCGGAAAGCTCGTGAATATGCTGCCGGAGGAGGCCGCCCGGGCGATGGAGAAGAGCGGCCGCGGATGGACGAGGGCCGAATGGAGCTTCCGCTGGCTGTACAATCAGCCGGAGGTGACGGTGGTGCTCTCCGGGATGAACTCATCCGAAATGCTCCGGGAGAACTGCCGGACCGCCTCGGACGCCGGGATCGGACAGTTCACGGACGGGGATTTCGCCGTGATCCGGGAGGTCACCGAGATCATACGGAAACGGGAGAAGGTCGGATGCACCGGATGCCGGTACTGCATGCCCTGTCCGAAGGGAGTGGACATCCCCGGCTATTTCCGCTGCTACAACGCCATGGCCATAGAAAACGCCCGGACCGCGCGGATGGAGTTCATCCAGACGGTGGGCCTGACAAAGGAACCCGCCTTTGCGTCCCAGTGCGTCGGATGCGGAAAATGCGAGAAGCATTGTCCCCAGAACATCCCGATCCGCAAAAAGCTGAAGGAAGCGGACCGTGCGCTCCGTCCGTTCCCGTACAGGGCTCTGATCTCCCTCGGGCGGAAAAAGCTGTTCCGGCAGGCCGGGACCGGAAAAGCGACATGATCCCGATTGACAGAGTCCGTAACAAAATCCCCGCCGGCGTCATCGAGTCGGCGGGGTCTTTCCGATCTTCGGCGGATTTTGCCGGAAGGGGCGATGCGGATTGCGGAAGTGCCCGGATGAGGCGCGGTCATTCATACGCTCCGTTGATTTTGCCGACGCCCTTTTTGACCGCGCTTTCGCTGGCCGCATATTTGGAGGCGATGTCCGTACTGCCGCCTATGACCAGATCGCGGATGCAGTACGGGAAACGGTTCAGATACGAAGTGCCGAACGTGAACGCCAGGTCGAACGTCCGGCCTTCCATGATCATGTCGATCATCTTCGCGGTTTCGGGGTCCTCCGAGTACTTGTTTTTCAATGCGACATCGTAATACACCGGATAGACCTGCCGGTACGACTCTGCGCTCAGCGCGGTGAATACGGTGCCCACAAATTCCAGATCGGAGGATGGGACGGACTGGAGCGCGCCGAAGGTTGAGAACTCATCCATCAGGGTCGTCAGATACTTTTCCTGGGCTTCGTCGTATTTCGGCATGGGGAGAATCCCGTACGGGCTTTCCATATCACGAAGAACGGTGAAGCAGTCGTTGAAGAAAATCGGGGCGAACGCCGTGAGATCCTGCGCCATGAAAGTGCTTTCGGCTCTGGCATACCCAAGGAACGCTCCGGGAGATTCGTTCAGAAGCCTGATCAGCTTTTCAAGCATACTGACCGTTTTTTCGCTCACGAGGGCAATCGTCATGAATCCGTTTTCATCCCGTCCGGAAACCGGCTGCCCCAGGGCGGAAATCCATACGTCGATCGCGTCCCACTGGTCTCCGCCGACGCCGAAGGTATCTTCCAAATCCTTGACGCCGTTCCCGTTGTTATCCGAATAGATCCCGTTTACGACGGATGTGAACCGGTCTATGGTCCATTCATTGTCGTACACCATCTTGTACAGGGAAGCGACAGGATACCCGTAGTTTTCGCAGACCTTCTGATTATAGAACATCGCAAAGGTATAGGTCAGAGCCGTGACTGCAACGTCGCCCGTCACGGTGAAAACCTTCCCGTTGATCGTGCTGTTTTCAATGATGAGATTGCTCCACCACGGCTTGGACAGATCGACGTTCGGCATGTCATACCAGTTGCGGAAGGAGTTCTTTACGATTGCTCCGCCGCTCTGATAGTTGATCAGACTGACGATATCGTAATCCCGCGTCCCGGCGGAAACAGCCTTTATGGCGGAATTCGAGGCATCGGCAACGGTTATGGCCTCGAGCACCGTGTCGAAGCGCTCCGATACGGTCAGATTTCGGTTGTACAGCGCGTCATTTGTGCTTTCGCCCGTCAGATCGTCCGCGATGAGCTCGAAGCGCGACCTTTCTTCCGAAGCGATCCGGAGGGTCTGACCGTTATAACGGACGTCCGGAAGATCGTCCGGAACGCTCAGGCGCGGATCGACCGCTTCCGTTTCCGCCGGGGCTGTCTCCATGTCGGCGGATACCGGGACGGCGTCGTTTGAAATCACCGCGTCTTCTTCGGTCCTGGCACAGGCGGCGGGCATCGAAAGAACCACAGCCGCAAAAAGAATAACGGAAAGCAGGCGCTTCATGATGAATCCTCCCACAGAGCTTCGGTCTATTTGATTTTATTATATCAAACAGAGATTGCTTTGTCAAGCCGTGTGAGACAGATGTACATAAGCAAACCACCTGTCCGTATGCCGTAAGATCTGAACCTGCGGGAGGGAGACAGGCCGCCGCACCGCTCTCCCCCGCCATGCGGAGGCCTCAGGATCCGGACGGCGTGCTGACGATGTCCGGATGCCGAAACGCGCGGATCCGGAGAAGACGGAACGGCCCGAACATCATCAGGGAACAGGGAAAAGGATGCGGAAGAGTTCCGGACCCCGAAGAAAAAGGCACCTCCCGCCCAAGTGGGCCTTGATACCAATCTCAAGCTAAAAGGGAAACGCGGCTTCTTGAAAGGAAGCCCTGCTCAACAAGTTGAGCGGCAAGAACTTTTATCATTTTCACTGGTGCAGC
>CACYWX010000163.1 GCA_902778205.1 uncultured Ruminococcus sp.
AGCTGGGAAAGAGGAGGCTGATCCTGATCGCCTTCGTGATTTTCACCGTCAGCTTCCTGTATACGGCGGCCTTCGGAGACGCGCTTCCTATTCCGCCGACGGTGCAGGGGTATCTGCTCTGCGTGCTGGCCTCTCCCGCCATGGCCATCTTCGGCATCCTGCCCCAGGCCGTGGTGGCGGACATTGCCGAATGCGACGCCATCGAGACGAAGGAAAACCGCGCGGGCATGTTCTACGCTGCCCGGACCTTCGCCTTCAAGCTGGGTCAGTCCGTGGCCATGCTCCTGGTGACGGCCTTCGCCACCATCGGCGCGGAAACCGGCCTTGGCTACCGGATCACGGCCCTTGCGGCGGCGGCCGTCTGTGTCCTCGGCGGCGTGCTGTTCTTCTTCTACAACGAAAAGAAGATTTACGCAAGGATCCTGAACAAGAAATAAGTCCGGGCCGGACAAACAGATCCCCCGGTGTCTCCTTCAAGGAAGACGCCGGGGGATTTTTATACTAATTCCTTTCTAAAGGGTTACGCGGCTTCTTGAAAGAAGCCTGGCAAGAACTTCTAAAATGGATAGGGACAGGCAACATCAATAAAGTATAGTCGAAACCTTGATACACCAATATAGTCATCCAACCTTATCAGAGTTATTGTACGCGAGCTCATCGCAAGGCGATTCGCCTTCCACATCTTGTAATCAAAACCCATATAGATAGCTCCACAGAAGGAAATCAGTATTATAACATGGAATGGATATGGGGTTCAGCCGTGCCTTACCGCACCGAGCTCTGGAAGGCGACGGCCTTGCCGAGGATGCGGACCTCCTCCAGCTCCAGGCCGATATACACGAAGGGCTCGTACCGGGCGTTCTCCGGGGCCAGCACCAGCTTGTTCCGCTCGGGATAATAGTAAACGCGCTTGAGGGTCGCCTCGCCGCCGATGATGACCGCCGCGATGTCGCCGTTCTCCACCATGGGCACCTGTTTGATGAACACCAGATCCCCGTCGCAGATCCGCGCGCCCACCATGCTGTCTCCCTTGGCCCGGAGGCAGAAGTCCGCGTCGATGTCGCTCATGACGTCCACGAAGCTCTCCCGGTCCTCGTCGGCGAAAATGGGTTCCCCGCAGGCGATGTCGCCCAGCATGGGATACCGTCTGCGGTTGGCGGAGAGGAAGCCGGCCCGTTCGCCGTCGGTAGGGGACACCGTGGGCAGGGTGGGATTGCGGAACTCCTCGCCGGCCAGCAGATAGTCCAGGGTGACGCTGAAATATGCCGCCAGCTTCTTGGCCGTGTCGAGGTCGGGATTGGTTCGGCCGGTCTCCCACTGACTGATGGCGGTCTGATGGACGCCCAGGGTTTCCGCCAGCTTCACCTGGGAGATGCCCTTCTCCTTGCGCAGCTGCTTGATTCTGTTCATATATGTGGTTCCCTTCTTGAAATAATGAGCGCGGATGATACCTACATTATATTAGAAAACCTCTTTTGAATCAAGGGGTTTCGGAAAAAAGTTTTAAACTTTTTTTGAATATTTTTTCAGCGGAATGCAGGCCGCGCTTGACAGGGGAGGGGCAGGCTGATATAATGAAACTGCGCACATCCGCGGGGATCCGCGCCGCACCGGAGCGTCCCCGCCATTTTGAAAATTTATCAATACGGACACGGAGGCTGTCATGCTGATCAGAAACGGAACGATATACGACGCCGTACACCGGGACCCATACCGCGCGGACATCCGGACCGCGGACGGGAAGATTGCTGAAATCGGCCCGGGCCTGACCCCCGCGGACGGGGAGGAGATCCTCGAGGCGGAGGGCCTGCGGGTCTATCCCGGCCTGGTGGACGCCCACAGCCACATCGGCCTGGACGACTACGGGATCGGACAGCCCGGGCAGGACTACAACGAATACAACGATCCCGTGACGCCCCAGCTGAGGGCGGTGGACAGCTTCTATCCCGGCGACCTGGCCATTCCCCAGGCGCTGGCGGCGGGTGTCACCACGGTCTGCGCGGGTCCCGGTTCCTCCAATGTGCTGGGCGGGACCTTCCTGGCGGTGAAGCTCTTCGGGAACTGCGTGGACGACATGGTGATCCGGCAGGCGGCGGCCATGAAGTGCGCGTTCGGCGAGAATCCGAAGCGGTGCTACGCCTCCAAGGGAGTGGCCGCCCGGATGACCGTGGCCGCGAAGCTGAGGGAGACCCTCTTCAAGGCAAGGGAATACATGCAGAAGCTGGACGCGGCCGGGGACGATCCCTCGAAGCGGCCGGGCTTCGACATGAAGTACGAGGCCATGCTCCCGGTCCTGCGGGGAGAGATCCCGCTGAAGGCCCACGCCCACCGGTCCGACGACATCTGCACCGCCATCCGCATTGCAAAGGAATTCGGCGTGAAGCTCACCATCGAGCACTGCACCGAGGGGCATCTGATCGTGGACGAGCTGGTGCGGGCGGGGTATCCCGTGGCGGTGGGGCCGTCCTTGTCCTCCGCCTCGAAATCCGAGCTGCTGTACAAGACCTTCGAGACCCCCGGCATTCTGGCGAAGGCGGGGCTCGAGGTCAGCATCATCACGGACGCGCCGGTGATCCCTCAGGAGTACCTGCCGCTCTGCGCGGGTCTGGCGGTGAAGGCGGGCATGGATCCCTTCGACGCCCTGCGGGCCATTACGATCAATCCGGCGAAGCATATCGGAATAGAGGACCGGGTGGGCTCCCTCGAGGTTGGCAAGGACGCGGATCTGGTGCTGGCCGAGGGCGACATCATGGATTCCGCCACCCGGGTGAAGGCTGTCCTCACCGACGGCGTCGTCCGCGTGTCCGCCGGGATCTGAGACCGGAATCTTCACTGAAAAAAACGATATATAAATAACCGCCGTCCGGTCTTCACAAAAAAAGTCCCGGACGGCGGTTCGCTCTGCCGGTGGCGGGGGTCGAACCCGCACGTCCTTGCGGACACTGGATTTTGAATCCAGGGCGTCTGCCAATTCCACCACACCGGCGTCCTGCTTATTATACAGGATTCTGCACCGGATTGCAAGAGCTTTTCCCGATTTTTTCATCCCCGTTTTCTTCCGGAGAATTTCGCCCAAACGCTTGCAAATCCCCGCCCGATTCCGTATAATGGAATCACCACCGATCATCGGACACGAAAGGACATTCCCATGCTTCTCTCCACTCAGACCGACAATCTCTTCCGCCGCTTCGGACCCGACGAGGGGATCCGCCTCTTCGCCGAAGCTGGATACGACGCCATCGATTACTCCATGTTCGAGATGACCTCGGACGACTGCCCCCTGAATACCACCGATCCCGAGAAATTCGGGCTTGAGCTGCGGAGAAAGGCGGAGGCGGCCGGACTCCGGTTCAATCAGGCCCACGCGCCCTTCCCCTGCTGGCGGAACGGCGACGAGGCCTACAACGCCAAAATGCCCGCCCGGGTCGCCCAGTCCATCCGCATCGCCGGCGTGCTGGGAGCGAAGGCCATCGTGGTGCATCCCATCGCCTACGTGAAGCAGGGGGAGGAACAGAAGAAGGTCAACTTCGAGTTCTACCGGTCCCTGGAGCCCGTGGCGCTGGAGTACGGCATCAAAATCGCCCTGGAAAACATGTGGGGCTACGACGGCCGCCGGAACTACATCATCCCCAACGTCTGCTCCTTCGGGGCGGATCTGGCGGACTACTACGACGGGCTGAACAATCCCGCCGCCTATACCGTCTGCCTGGACCTGGGCCACTGCGGCCTGGTGGGCGAGGAGCCGGACGACGCAATCCGCGCGCTGGGGAAGGACCGTCTGGGCGCCCTCCACGTCCACGACAACACCTACAAGGCGGACAACCATACCGTTCCCTACGACTACGGCATGAAGATGAACTGGGACGCCATCACAAAGGCGCTCGGTGAGATCGACTATCAGGGGGACTTCACCTTCGAGGCGGACGCCTTCCTGGGCCGGTTCGACGCGGACACCGTGCCCGAGGCGGTGAAGTTCATGGCGGGAATCGGACGCCGGCTTATGGCGAAGATCGACGCGGCCCGTCCGAAGGCGTGAGCTCATGAGAAAGAAGCCTGACAAAAAGGCCGCCGCCATCGCCCGTCTCATCGAGAACGTGGCGGACGCGGGAGGTCCCATGGAGGCGGCGAAGGTGGTGGATGACCGCGCCTACCGCCGGGGCGTGAGGGACGGAAAGCGGGTCCAGCGTTCGAAGGACGTGCCCGTGATGCTGATCGCCTCGGGAGCCGCCGCCGTTCTGGCCCAGATCCCCCATCTGCTCCTGTTCCTCAGCCGGAGGAAGAAGGAGAAAGAAGAACGGGAGAGGGAAGAGGCCGCCCGGCAGAACGCCCGGCTGGAGGAGATCCGCTCGGGGCTTGAGGAGCGGCTGAAAAAGAAATAAGAAAAAGCGCCGGATTCTCTGATGGGGAAGTCCGGCGTTCTTTTTCATGGCCATACCGGAAGGGGCTTACTCCTCTGCGGAATCCGTCTCCTCCAGCGTGTAGATCACGGGCTCGTCGTCTGTTTCCGGCTCCGGCATGTCCTTCGGGAGGATGCCGGTGAGGAAGTTCTCCAGAATCCCGGCGGTGGTCTTGTCGGTGCCCTTCAGAACGTTCATGGCGTTCTTGCGGGTCTTGGTGTCCGCAGCGCGGTAGGCCTCCACCAGCTTCTTCTCCGTGGCGGTCAGCTTGACGGACGTGGTGGAAGCGGTGGACGAGGTCTTTTTCTTCGCCGTCGAGGTGGTCGAGGTGGAGGACGAGGTCTTTCCGGACGCTCCGGAGGGCGCCTCCAGCAGGGATTTCTGGGTGACGCCGGTGATTTTGGCGATGCTCTTGAGCTGTTCCTTGGTCAGCTCCTTTTCGCCGCGCTCCGCCTTGCTGATGTCGGAGGCGGTGAGTCCCTTGATCTTGGACGCGAGGGCGGTCTGGGTCAGTCCCGCGGCGGTGCGGGCTTCCTTGATGAGGTCGCCGACTTTTTTCTTGGCTGCCATAGCTTCCTCCGAAATAATAATGAATGATGGATTCTCGTTGTTTCTGCTCCCATTGTACCCGGAAACGTACCCTTTGTCAAGGAAAAACGCGGGAAAAGCGGAAAAATCACGTCTCCCCGGCGATGATGTCGGAGAGGGCGCAGGGAGGAAATTCCGCCAGAGCAGGGTGGCCGGTCAGGGTCCGGACGATCCGCCAGCCCATGGCGCTGTGGACGGCGTTCTCCGGAATGGGACGGCATCCCAGATCCAGATAGACCTTCACGGCCAGCCAGGTGTTGGTCTGGGTGGGGACCACCGCGCGGTCATAGCCCAGGGAGCGCATGATCCGGAAGGCTTCGGCCACAAGGGGCTTCGAAAGTCCGCGACCCTGGTAATCCCTTCGCACGGACACCCAGTGGAGCCAGGCCGAGCCGGAGCGGTCCCGCCCGAAGACGTCGTACATGGCGCAGGCGGTGGCGGCCTTCTCCCCGTTTTCCGCCTCGATGAAGATCATCCGCCCGGGCAGCTCGGATTCGCGGCCGCCGTAATACCGCTCCCAGGCCTCTTCGCCTTCCTCGAAGGAGCCGAACTCCCGGGCACTCTGCTCGATGCGGATCCATTCGTCCCGGTCTCCCGGCTTGTACCGGACGAAGCGGTACCCCGGCGGCAGAATATACTCCGGCAGATTGTCCAGGGACCGGGCGAGCATCAGCTCCCAGTGGGCGATGCGCGGGTCGTTGTTGTCAAAGTCCATGGGATCTCTCCTCTCAGCTCCCGTCCCAGCCGGACAGGGACAGGTCCACGCGGCCGTTTTTGTCAAAGCGGACCCCCTCGGCCAGGAGCAGCTTTCTCTGGGTGTCCTTCTCCCACACGTCGAAGGCCGGGCAGGTGCCGCCGAACCGGTTCACCACCCGATGGCAGGGAACAGAGGGATCCCGGCAGGCCGCCATGGCGAAGCCCACGGTCCGTGCTCCACGGGGCATACCCAGCAGAAAGGCGATCTGCCCGTAGGTGGCGGCTTTTCCCTCCGGGATCCTGCAGACCAGGGCGTATATGCGTTCATAGAGCTCGGACGCCACGGCGCGCCTCCTCTTCGGTGATCATGCCTCCATTATACCGGATCCGGGGCCGTTCGTCAAGCGGGGCGGGGAAGATGGGGCCCATTGTTGACAGACAGAGCGAAATATGATATGATGTCGGTGTTCATTCAGCGCGTTGACAGTTTGGAACGCTATTATGGAAAGGAATCGACCATGAAACGAAGAATCACAGCGCTGTCCCTGACCGCCGTCCTGCTCCTCGCCTTCCTTGCCTCCTGCGCCGGAAAGACGACGGACACGCTCCCCTCCTCAGCCGACGGGGAGAACGTACCGGCCGATGACGTTCAGAACGCGGCGGTCCCGGCGGAGGAAGAGGAGGAACGCCTTTCCAGCTCCGTTCCGGCGGATCTGGATCTCGGGGGCATGGAGATCCGCGCCCTCTGCTTTGCCGCCCGGGAGGGATTCACCGTGGCCGCGGAGGAGCTGAACGGGGAGACGCTCAACGACGCCATCTACACCGCCAACCGGCAGACGGAGGAGGAGCTGAACTTCTCCTACCGCTTCCTCGAGAACGGCGGCATCGAGACCACGGACCTCGAAAACGCCTTCGCCGCCGGGGACGACAGCTGGGAGCTGGTCTACGGCACCCAATGGAAGGTCGCCCAGCTGGTGCCCCGCCATATGCTGGCCAACCTGAATCCCGCGGCGGGCGGGTATATCGATCTGGAAAAGCCCTGGTGGTACGATGGGTACATCGGGGAGTGCGAGGCGGACGGGGAGCACACCTTTCTTCTGGCCGGAGACGCCGCGCCCAGCGTTTTCCGCCGCTCCACCATGCTGGTGATGAACACCGATCTTCTGCGGGACATGGGCGGAGACGTGAACGAGGTCTACGACACGGTGCTCTCCGGGGACTGGACCGTGGACCGGTTCTCCGACATGGTGAGCCGGGGATACCGGGACCTTGCGGGGATCTGCTTAAGGACTGCCCTGGCGGAAGCCATGTTTACCTCGGAAAAGCCCTTCCTCGTGCTGGATGATCCCTTTACGAACCTGGACGATGAGAAGGTGGAACGCGGAATGCACTTCCTGAAAAAGCTTTCGGAGGA
>CACYWX010000164.1 GCA_902778205.1 uncultured Ruminococcus sp.
CCGGAGGGGAGGTTGTTCTGGAATTCGCCCTCGTAGCGTTCGCCGTTGGCCCAGGTATAGACGCCCACCCCCGCGCGGATGTCGTTGACGAAGTCGCCCTCGTAGACGTCGCCGCCGGCCCAGGTGTAGATGCCGGTCCCGTTCTTGACGCCGTCCTTGTAGGTCCCGATGTAGGAATCCCCGGAGGCGTAGACGTACTGGCCCTGGCCGTCCTTCAGGTTCTCCGAGAAGAAGCCGGAATAGACGGAGCCGTCCCCGAAGGTGTACACGCCGTAGCCGTCCTTGAGGCCGTCCTTGAAGGAGCCCTCGTAGACGTCGCCGCCCACGTAGGAGTAGGTCCCCTCGCCGGTCATGACGTCCGCAGAGAAATCGCCTTCGTAGACGTCGCCGTTGGCGAAGCGCATGACGCCCCGGCCCTCCTTCAGCAGGTTGGAGAGGGTGCCGTCGTAGATGTCTCCGTTGGAGTAGGAGATCTCCTCCCGGTCCAGGTTCACGTCCGCGGAAATGCCGTTGGAGTAGATCAGCTTGCCCCGGCTGGGCTGTCCGTTCCCGTCCACGCGGCCCAGGAACTTCACATACAGGCCGTCGTTGACCCGGACCTTGATATACCGGTATCCCGACCGGTACAGGACCACCGCGCCCGCCCCCACGATCACCGCCGCGATGAGGAGAATGATCAGAATGGACGCGAACAGGCCGGGCTTCTTTTTATAGGATTTCGCGGTTTTGCGGTTCATAGGCAGACCCTCTGTGGAGATTGGAATGGGTGGGAAAGGCAGCGGTTCAATAATACTTCGACTGGGGCTTGATCTGGGTGATGAGGTTGTCGAACATGGTGAGCAGCTCGGGCAGGACGAAAATCGTGAAGGCCGTCAGCGCCAGAAGACCCACCGCCGCCAGGATGAAGCTCCGGACCGGATGACTCTCGTAGAAGCGGGCCACCTCGAAATCCGTAGCCGGCGGATCGGGATCCTTCAGGACCTTCTCCCGCCAGAAGCGGCGCAGAGCGGAGACCTTCGCGGGGCGGAAGTCCGATTCGTTGGCGCACAGGACCACACGGCGGAGGGCGCTCCCCGTCTTCAGCAGGGACTTTGCAAACCGGCTGTCTCCCAGGCCCAGCTCCTCCAGGGTGGCCGCGCTTTCCCGGTCGGAGGCTCCCCGGTCGGCCAGGGCCTTCACGACCTTATGGGAATGGACCCTCAGGATCAGCGCGGACAGGACCCCGAGAAGGATGCCGGCGTAAAGGGCGCCCACCAGGAAGAGAAAGGACGGGCTGTTGATGGACACCAGATCAAAATTATCGAAGCTGTACAGTTTTCTCTGCATGGTACCCTCCCGATCATGACATTCGTATCCGGACCGCGCCCCGGCGGGGGGAGAGGTCCGCTCCATTAAAACTCTTCAAAGAAGTCGTCGCCGCAGAGAAGCTTCATCAGGGCTTCCAGGTCGGCGTTGTCCCGGAATTCGAACTGGATGGTGCGGCTGCGGCTGGTGTTGACGATGCGGCAGCGGCGCCCCGTCCGGCCCGTGAAGCGGCCCTCGATGGATTTGATGTAGTCGGCCTGGGGCTTGTCCGGCGGGGTCTTCTCCGGCTCCGGCTTTTCCGGTCTGGCCCGGTTCAGCCGCTGGACCTCCTCCTCCAGAGCCCGGACGGACATCTCCTTTTCCACGGCGCGGAGGGCGGTCGGCACGATTTCGTCCCGGTTCTTCAGGCCCAGAAGGGCTCTGGCGTGGCCGGCGGTCAGGAATCCGGAGAGGAGAAGGGTCCGTACCTCCTCGGGCACCTCCAGCAGGCGGAGGGAGTTGGCTACGGCGCTCCGGGACTTGCCCACCTGCTCGGCCACCTGCTCCTGGGTCAGATCGTACCGCTCGATGAGGGCTTCGTAGGCGGCGGCCTCTTCCAGGGGGTTCAGATCCTCCCGCTGGAGATTTTCCACCAGGGCGTACCGGGCGGCGGTGGCGTCGTCGGCCTCCACCAGCACCACGGGGATCTCCGTCAGTCCGGCCAGCTTGGCAGCGCGGAACCGGCGTTCCCCGGCGATGATCTCGTACCGGTCGGCGGGCGTTCTCCGGACCAGCACCGGCTGGAGAAGGCCGTCCCGGGCGATGGAATCCGCCAGCTCGCCGAGGGAGGCCGCGGGGAAGGTTTTCCGGGGCTGGTCTGCGTTGACGTCGATTTCGGACAGGGGAACGGTCCGGGGAGACTGGGACTGTGCCGTGGAGTCGGCTTCGGGGAAGGCGTTGTCGGTAAAAATGGCGTCCAGGCCTCGGCCCAGGCCCTTGTTTTTCGGTTTTGGCATGGCGATATGGCTCCTGGATGGATGATGGGGACGGCGGGGGTCAGGCCTTTGGAGGAACGATGCCGATGCGGGAGAGGATCTCGTCCGCGGCGGAGGTATATGCCTCGCAGGCCTTGGAGTAGCGGTCGTGGTAATTGATGGGCTCTCCGAATCCCGGGGCCTCCGTCAGGCGGACGGCGCGGGGGATGACGGTCTTGAACAGCTTGTCCCCGTAATGCTTCTTGATTTCGTCCAGGACGGCGGAGGTCAGGGTCAGCCGTCCGTTGTACATGGTGATGAGGATGCCCAGCACCGTCAGGGAGGGGTTGTACAGCTCCCGCACCTTCCGGATGGACATCATGAGCTGGATCAGGCCCTCCAGAGCATAATATTCGCACTGCATGGGAATGACCACGCTGTCGGCTGCGGTCAGGGCGTTGACCGTCAGCAGGGACAGGGACGGAGGGCAGTCGATGAGGGCCAGGTCGAAGTCCCCGCACCGGTCCAGGAACTCCTTCATCCGTCTCTCCCGCCGCTCCTCGTCGAACAGCTCGATCTCCGCTCCGGCCAGGGTCAGGGTGGAGGGCAGGAGGGAGAGGTTTTTGAAGGCGGTTTTGACGATGCAGTCCTCCGGGGACGCGCCGTCGATGAGGACGTCATAGGTCGTATGGACAATGCCCCGCTTCTGGACGCCGACGCCGGAGGTCGAGTTGCCCTGGGGGTCGGAATCCACGAGAAGGACGCGCAGGCCCTTTTCCGCGGCGATGCTGGCGATGTTGACGCAGGAGGTGGTTTTGCCCACTCCTCCCTTCTGATTGGCGAACGCGATGACGTAGGGTTTCGGCATGACCGGGGCCTTTCTCCGTATGGTAGTGAATTCATTATAAGTTCCGCCGGGAGAAAAGTCAACAAGATTTCATGAACGTTTCACGTGAAACCGCAAAAGTTTACGGGGACATTATACCACAAAGATAGAGCAAAGTCAAGCCCTCTCACGAGGATTTCGGGACGAGGATGGAGATGAGGGTCCCGGCGGGGGTGTCCCGGCGTCGGGCCTCCACGGGGATCCCGGACCGGCGGATCACGTCCACGGCCTTTTCGATGGAATCGGTGAAGCGGCGGGTGTCCTTCCGGATCATGCGGCGGCGCAGATCCGTGCGGACCGGCTCCGGCAGACGGGAATCCGGGTCGCTCTGAGAGGCGGGACCGCGGGTGGCAGGATCCGCTCCGTTTTCCAGGCGGCGTCTGGCCTCGGCCCGGGCGTCGGCGCACAGGAGGGACTCCACGTACTCCTCCGCGGCGGACACGTTCATCTCCCGGCGGATCATGGCTTCAAGGATCGGCGCGCGGTCCTCGGGGGTCGGGAAACGGAGCAGGGCGCGGCCGTGGCGTTCGGTGAGCCGGTTCTCCAGCATGAGACGGCGCTCCTCTTCGCTCAGACGCAGCAGGCGGAGCTTGTTGGCGATATAGGACTGACTGACGCCCAGCCTGTCCGCGCACTGCTCCTGGGTGAGGCCGGCCAGATCGATGAGGGCGGCGATGGCGGAGGCGGATTCGAAGAGGTTCAGCTCTCCCGCCCGGAGATTCTCCGCAACGGCGGCGGCCGCGGCTGAGGGATCGAGGGACGGATCGGCCGTGGAAGGATCGACGGGAATGCAGGGCGCGGTTGTGAATCCCGCCATCCGGGCGGCGGCCAGCCTGCGTTCTCCGGCCAGCAGGGACCAGACACGGCCCTCGCTGTCGGGATCGGGAAGACGGCGCACCAGCAGGGGGATTCGGATTCCGGTCCTGCGGAGGACGTCGGCCTGGGCACGGAGCCGTTCGGCGTCGGGGGACCGGTCGGGGACGGGAATGGGCAGCGGCGCGGCGACGGAGGACAGGGGAAGGGTCAGGACGGCGGAGAGAAACGGGGCGGACAGGGGTTCGGCGGACATGGGCGGTACCTCCTTTGACAGATGGCGGGATGAATCCCGGCAGGGAGAGTATACCACGGATGGGGGAGACGATTCTGTCGCTGTGAGCCGGGGAATCGGGACTTATTTTCGGGGGATAAAGAAAAAATCCCGCGCGGGGGCGGGAACCTGACACAGGCAGCGGCAATCCGGGCGAGTCCGTCGGGGAATCGCGGGGCGGCTCACACCAGGGGCTGTTTTGTGATTTCCGCGTAGGCGCGGGGCCAGCGTCGGGGCGTGGAGGCTCGCTTTTTGTACAGGACCAGGCACCGCTCGTCGCCTCCGGGGAGGGAATAGCGGATCACGTCCGGCTCGCCCAGTCCCAGCACCTCGGCGGCGCGGGCGGCGGATTCGATCTCGCCGTCGGCATGGGCCTTCAGGGCGGCGAAGATCCCGGCCCGGGCTACAAAGGGGGCGCACAGCTCGAGGAGGACCGGCATGGCGGCCACGGCCCGGGCGGTGACCAGGGGATAGCGCTCCCGCATGGATCCACGCGCCTCGTCCTCGGCCCGGCCCTGCACGGCGCGGACGGAGGGGAGGGAGGCATATGCTGCGGTCTCCCGGATATGGGCGATCTTCTTGCCCGTGGCGTCCAGTCCCGTGAGGGTCACGCCCTCCGTCGGCAGGACCGCCGCCCAGGGCAGGAGAGGAAAGCCTGCGCCGGTGCCCACGTCCAGGATCTCATCCGCGCCGACTCCCTCGCCCACGAGGACGCCGTACTCCATGAGCAGGGCCAGAGGGATCAGGGAGTCGATCAGGTGCTTTCTGACTATGTCCTCCGGCTCGAGGATGGAGGTGAGGTTGAAGCGGCGGGCGTTGTCGGTGAGCCGGTCGGCGATGCGGTACAGCTTTTCGCAGGCGTCGTCTGCAAGGAAGATCTCCCCGCGGTCCCGCAGGCAGGGGACGGAGGAGGCGGCGGAGAGATAGAGGGAGATGAAGGACTCCCGGTTCAGATCGGACATGAGCACCTCGGAGAAAACAGAATAGGGGAGAATAAAGTGAAAATCCTCCCTCCCCGGGAGAGCCGCGGAGGGAGGGACGAAACCGGCCGGCCGGCTTACAGGTCGATGGTGACCTCGTGGCCGCAGGCGTTGGAGCGGATGATGCCGTCGATGATAGCCTGGTTGTAGATGATCTGGGAGGTGGGGATCGGAGCGGGACCGCCGGTGAGGCAGGCGTCCACGAAGGCGCGGATCTTGGACTCGAACATGCCCATCTTCACGTTGTTCCCCTCCACCTTGATCTCGGTGGCGATCTGCTTGCCGTCCTTGTCGTCCTGATACAGGATCAGATCGCCGGCGGCGCCGTCCCAGCAGCAGCCCACGGGAGCCTTGACCTTCAGACCGGCGTCGGTGCCGAAGAAGAGGGAGTCGCCGGTGGTGTCCATGTTCATGGCCCAGGAGGCGCGGTAGTCGATGACGATGTCGCCCTCGCAGCGGATCATGGCCACGGCGAAGTCATCGTCCACGGTGAAGCGGTCGGCCTCGGCGTACTTCTTCGGGTTCTTGCCGAAGTAGGCGAACTGCTTGGCGGAGACGGTCAGCGGCTTCGGATAGCCGATGGAGTTCAGGGCGAAGTCCAGGCCGTAGCAGCCGATGTCGCCCACCGCACCCACAGCGGCCTTGTCCTTCTCGATGAAGGTGCGGCCCGGGATGCCCTTGACGCGGCCGCCGCCCACCACCACGTAGTAGATCTGGCCGAGGACGCCGGAGTCGATGACCTCCTTGACCTTCTTCACGTTGGCGCCGTAACGGGGCTGGAAGCCGACGGTGACGAACTTTCCGGTGGCCTGCTCTACCGCGCGGATGGCCTTCGCCTCGTCCAGGGTGACGCACATGGGCTTCTCCAGCATGACGTTCTTGCCGGAGGTCAGGGCGCAGATGGTGGGGCCGGCGTGCTGGGAGTTGTAGGTGCAGACGGAGACGGCGTCGATGTCACGCCGCGCGCAGAGCTCCTCGTGGGTCTCGTAGGCCGTGGCTTCGGTCCAGCCGAACTCGTCTAAGAACTTTCTCGCCTTGCCGGGGATGATGTCCGCGCCGGCGACGATTTCCACGTCCTCGAACTGCTTATAGGCGTTGGCGTGCGCGTGGGCGATGCCGCCGGTGCCGATGATGCCGACTCTCAGTTTTTTCTTGGTTGCTGCCATGATGTGAATCTCCTTTTTGAGGATATAGATTGGTGGGTCTTATGGCGGGAGGCTTATTCCTCCGGTCTGCCGCTTCCGCATTCCCTGAGGAGGGCCTCGATGCCCTCCGCAGTCCGGAGACGGGAGCGGTCGATGCGGGTGGGCTGGAGGTCGTATCCCTCCTCCTCCAGGCGGGTGAACAGCTCGATGAAGGCCATGGAGTCGAGGAGCCCGCTGTCGATCAGGTCCACACCGTAATCGCCGGCTCTCTCGTCTCCGCATACCTCCCGCAGGAGGGAGCGAACGTCGATGGTCATGGGACAAGGGCTCCTCTGTCGGTTTTTCCGTTTTCCGTCACCGGGAGCCGGTCTGGAAAGCGGATGGTTTTCGGGATCATATAGGCGGGGATCCGGGCGGCGAGGGCTTCCTTCAGGATCCGCTCCGCCGCATCCGGATCGTCCGGCAGGGCGTCGGACGGATCCCGGATCACGAAGGCGCACAGGGCGAGGATCTCTCCGACGGCGTTCCGCTTCGGCACCACCGCGCAGTCCAGGACGCCGGGCAGGGCGCGGAGGTTCCCCTCGATGTCGCCGGTTTCGACGCGGTATCCCTTGTACTTGATCTGGCTGTCCCGGCGGCCTCCGAACCAGAGCAGGCCGTCCCGGAGCTCTCCCAGGTCGCCGGTGCGGTAGCCGTTCACGGATCCCTCCCGGAAAACGCTCCGGGTCAGATCCCCGGCCTCCGGGTCGGGCAGGTAGCCGCCGAAGACGCTGTCTCCCCGCAGAACGATCTCCCCCTCCTCGATCCGGATGTCCGCCGCCGCCCGGGAGGGATCTCCGACGGGCAGGACGGGAAGGGTATCGGCCATTTCCGGGGTGATCCGGACGGCACAAACCGCGGAACAGGCTTCGGTGGGACCGTAGGCGTTGATCAGGCGGAGCTTCGGAAAAGCGGTCAGGGCGCGGCGGGCGGTTCCCGGGGAGAGAGTCTCGCCGCAGAGGTAGACGCAGGACAGCCGGGGATAACGCGCCGCGTCAAAGGTCCGGTCCAGCAGAAGGAGCCGGAGAAGAGCGGGGGTCATGACGGCGGCATCCGCTTCCGAAAGGGCGGGGAGCAGGGCGTCCGGTCCGTCGAAGGCGGCGAGGGTGTGGCCTCCGCAGAGGGTGAAATACAGATCCGCCGCGCTGAGATCGAAGGAAAACAGGGCCTGATTCAGCACGGTCATGCCCTCCTTCGGCGGGAAGAGCTCCGGGGAGGAGATCCAGCCGGTGAAGGAATCCAGGCTCCGGCGGGATACCGGGACGCCCTTGGGTCTGCCGGTGCTGCCGGAGGTGAAGAGGATGTAGGCGCATCCGTCCTCCCCGTACCGCTCCTTTATGCTCAGGCGGAGAGGCTCGGGAGGAAGGGGCGCGGTCCGGTCCGGCGTTACTTTGGGAATTCCCATATCCGGCACGGAATCCGGAGCGGTCATGAGGGTCGCGCCGCTGAGCCGGGCCATGGTCCGGAGCCGGGCGGAAGGCGCGTTCGGCGGGAGAGGGACATAGGGGCGTTCAGCCATCAGGCAGGCCAGGATGGAGACGACGGAATCCGGGGTCTGCCGCGCGTCCGTGAGAACGGGTCCGGTCCCCTGCTCCCTCAGGCGGTCCGCCAGGG
>CACYWX010000165.1 GCA_902778205.1 uncultured Ruminococcus sp.
CAATCGGTTCCTTGAGAGCGGTGATTCGCGTGTTGTTTGGGAGGTGTCCCTGCGCCATCGGCGTTGCATTGTCGATGATCATCCCGGAGTGATGCAGCAGACGCTTGATGATGTCCACCGCGTGCTGCGGACTCTGGAAGTGTTCGTCGAGCTTCACGATGGAGCCGTCGAGCATGGTCAGGGCGATGTCGTCCCAGCCGTTGACGTTGATTTCCTCGAGATCCGGGGAGCCGAGATACGGTGTCAGGATACTGTACTCGCACATTTCCCGGTAGATCAAATCGATCACCTGTGCGGGGGTGTACCCATCCACCTTGAAATCGTTGTCCCGCAGAAATTTGTCGATGTACTCCTTCAGCTGAGGATTCTTATCCTGGTCGATCAGAGCGGCGGCGTAATGCTGAGAAACATACTCCTGCGTCAGCCGGAGAAGAGACCAGAAGTCGATGCGTTTTGCCATCTCACACCACCTTCTCCACCAGAGCCCGGAACTTCTTGTTGAAGTCCCTGTCCTTTACGCTCTTCCACAGTTTTCCGTCCAGCATCTGCTGCTTGACGGCACGGCAGTACGGCACCGAAAACCGAACATCCGCGATATGGGCGCGGGCTTCTTCAAGGGGCATATACAGCTCCCCGTCCGGTACGTTCAGTCCCTGAATCTGGCGATCCAGCTTGTAAACCGGATCGGCATAGAGGGCAAGCTGGGACGACTGCCAGCTGATCGATTTCAGCGTCGGCGCGGCAATGCGGATGACCTCGTCGGCGTATTTCACAGCGTAGGCGGAGATCGGATTCGAGAGGCTGGACGTACAGTCCACAACGATGACCTGCGCGTTGTCTGTGAGGGCGGCAAACAGCGCCCGCACCTTCACCTCGTCGAAGCTCGGGTAGGTGTACTTATTCTCCCCGTCCTTGAAGCCGACGACGCCGAAGTTTTCCATCCCCCGGATCGACACGGTATGCAGGATCACATCGTCCTTCGTCACATCCGTTTTGGCAAGCACCGCGCCGATGGAGGAGAGATCGTCCCGTTTCGCGTTCGGGAAGAGCACGGGAAGCGTCGGTGTTTCCATGTCCGGGCAGACAAGCATCACGGTGCTGTTGTAGTTGTCGTAGATCGCCGCTGCAAGTTTCACGGCGAAGGTGGTTTTCCCGGAATCCGGCGCTCCCCAGACGGCAGTCACTTTAGCCAAGATACTCACCTTCCTTCTCTTCTTCCGCTTCCTTTTCGAGTAGTTCTTCGAGAACGTCCGCCTGTTCTTTCAGGTACTTCTTCGCCTGTTTCTCGTTGTCACGGCAGACGAGGGCGGCGTGCAGTTTCCCGTAGTTTTCATACTCGGCGAGAAGCCGGGCCTGATAGTCGGTGACGAGCAGCGTCAGCGTTGAGGGCAGTTCGTAAGTCCCGTCTTCCTTCTGAACGAGTTCATCCTTGTCGAGACCCTCGGCGGTGGTTGCCGTGATCACGCGGACATATTTCAGGGCTTCAGGAATCGTGGATTCCTTTTTCTCCGCGTTATACACGATCATCGAGACGATATCGCCGTTCTGCAGCTTGCCGGACAAGCCTCCCGCAAAGCTGGGGATGGTTACGGACACGGCAATCTGCGTACCGTTCAGGGTTTTGAAGACGTCGTTCGCGCTGTCCGCGGTATCGGTCAGTTTGGCGGCAAAGAGATAGTCGCCCTTTGTCAGACCGACCGCCGCGAATTTGCCGACCACTTCGTCCTCGTTCGTCAGCACGTCGGGCGGCAGATTGTAGTTCCCGACACTGACGCGTTCGATGTCGTCCCCGGTCATCCTGTGTCCCTGTGTCACACTCTGTTTTACCCTCAGCACTTCGCTCCTGCTATCCGAGAACTTGTTCACGAACGGCGCGATGCCGAAGGCAAGGACAAGCGCCAGAAGGATACAGACGATGCCGAGGACGGTTCTGTTTTTCATGGTGGTTTCCCCCTTTCTTTTATATGAGATAAGCGGCCATCATTCCGACAGCGAGGAACGGAACGAGCGCAAAGGCTTTCCGGCTGTCCTCATGCCGGATTCTGCGCACGATGGGAACAACGATCAGCGACAGCGTCAGCCCGAGGATCAGGGCGGCCAGTCCTTTCTGCCAGCCGAGAAGGAACGCCCCCGCTGCCGACAGTTTGATGTCCGCGCCTCCTATAGCCCGGTCTTTGAGAAGAACTGCCAGCGGTACCTCGATCAGGAGCACTGCCGCCGCGCCGAGGAGCATGGACGGGAGGTCGCACAAACGGATTCCCAAAAAAGAGATTCCGGTGATTCCCATCCATACCCAGTCCGGCATGGTGTGGGTTCGGATATCGTGAACGCTTCCGTACAGAAGAAGCGCCGCCAGCAGAAGTCCCTGAATGATCCGAATGATCATTCTTTATCCTTGCCGTGGATCTTCGAGAAGATGATCAGCCCGATCAGTACCAGAACCAGAACCGCAACGATGGCGACGATGATTTCCGTGTTGTTCTGGGTGGATTCCACGGCAAATTCATTTTCCACGGTGAGGTCATTGATCTCAAAGACCGCCTTATTTCCGTCCACCGCCGCGTTTTCGCTGGCGTTGGTAATGTCGTTCGGCATCTCTACGCTGACGGAGACAAGGAACGCGCTGGAGAGCGGCGTTTCGGCATCCGGATCATCCGGGATGGCGTTCATTTTGGCGGAGAAGACAAGGGATTTCGAGAAAAGGCCGTCGTTTCGCTCGATCACCACATCCTTGAAGATGTGATTATCGATGGTTTCTACCGCGTCTCCCTCCTGTTCCCCTGCTTCGTCATCTTCGGAAGGCTCGTCTTCAACGGGATCATCTTCAGGTTCAGCCTCAGCTTCGTCCTCCGGTTCCGGGAGAGGTTCATCCATAAGTACAGCGTCCTCTTCTTCCGGATCGCTGATTTCCCATTCGCCTTCAAAGCTGTCCATCTTGGCCAGCTCTTCCGTCTCATAAGTCAAGTCAAGAAGAGCCTGTTTGAGTTCGTCGTAGCTCTGGTATTCAGTGGTTTCGGTCACGGCAACATAGGTTTTGCCCTTATACTCATATTCGGTCGGTTCCGATTCGGAGTCGGAGAAGAGATCGGCTCCCAAGCCGAGGGCCTGATTGTAGACGTCCTTTTCGATGCCGATCCGGGCGGCGATGCTCCCTGTACCGTCCGCATTCAGTTTGATGCCGAAGTCCTCGTGGATACAGCCTGTCAGAAGGGTCAGCAGGGTCAGTGTGGAAAGGAGCAGGATTGCAATGCGTTTCATATTCTATCCTCCTAAAAGTGATGGCGGGGACGGTTGCTGCGCCGCCCCCGCTCTGTGTAGTTTGCGTCCCGGTCAGAATCAACCGTTGTAGTTGAAGAGTTCGGTGACCTTGGAAGTGACGGTGGGCATGATAGTAGTATTGAACAGCTTATAGATCCCCGCAAGTAACAGAGCGCCTATTACCACGGCTATCAAAATCTTTAAGCCTGAGTCAATATAGTTTTCTGCAATCGTATTGCAGAGGGCGGCCTGGGTACGGACTCCGAGGGAGACGACCCGGTCGGAGAAACGGCGGACGGCGGTTCTCACGGCATTCACGGTTCTGACAACGCCGGAGACGAGCATCATGATGATGCCAACGATGAAGTTGATAAGTCTCATTCAGATACCTCGTTCTTTCTGGGTCAGGGCTTGGGAAAGCCCGATGGCGGATGGACGTATATGGACGGCCTCCGGGGATTCCTGTCGACAGAGACGAAAAAAGGAGCCTTTGTCCGGTCCCGAAAAAGGATATCGTGTACAGGTTCTATCGTGTACCGATATCAAGAAAAATGTGTCTCTGAGTCCACATTCCTCCCCGAAGGTGTTATGGGGCAATCATAGGCACCACCTCCTTTTCGAGCATACAATCACTAAACGTCAAACCCGAAGATCTGCATATGCGGCTCCAGCTCTTCGGGCGTGATGTCTTCGTCCGGCTCAGAAAACATCCTGCTGTATTTCTCCACCTGCTCGTCCGTCAGGTCGCAGAAACCGCCCTCGCCGTCGTCCCCGACGATGAGCATCGGTCCGGCATAGGGTTCTCCATTGACGCGGCGGTTTCCCTCCATGCCGTTGAGCCGGGCTTCCTCGTTACCCACGACGACGGCGTTGTCCTCAAACGGATAGGTGATTTCCATGAGAGCCGGTTCCCCTTCGCGGCTGACAGCAAGTTGCCAGCTTTCGAGTTCATCGATTACCCTTGTCTCTATAGGAGGCAGGTGGGGCAGGAGCATGAGACAGCGGACGCCGTCCATCTCCTGACACTGAGTGGAATCGAAGGCTTCGAGCTTCTTCCAGCCGAGGCTGTCGCAGAACCACGCGCCGTCTCCCTCTGCCTCAACGATATCGGACACTGACAGGGAATGCCCCTGATAGGTCGTCGGTCTGGCCCCCACGTTGAGCGCGTCGAACACACCGTCCAGATCGACAGCTTCAATGTCCCCGCGATAGACACACTTGTATTCCTCTGGCCTGATCCCGCCATGTTCTTCCGTGTATCCGTGATCCATGAACTTGATCCGGCGCGGGTCATCCTGTACCTGATAAATGTGGACGCGCATGGTGTGATGTTCCGCTTCCGTCATCGCCTGATCCAGAAAGAACCGGTTCAGGTCGAAGATATCCGCTCTCGGCCCCAGAGCCTCCGGCAGTCCCGAATGTCTGTCATCCAGTTCCATCGTACAGAAACCGGGGCCTGGAGGATCCAGGCGGGCGAGCGCACGTTCGATGGCGGACTGTTCTACGGGAAGCTGGAGGAACTCCGCATTTCCCGCGAACTTCAGATGAACGCCGGTCTTTTCGGGCTCATCGTAATACGCGGGCATGTGCTTCCCGTCAAAGAACAGGAATGGTTCCCGGTCGTTTTCGTACACCAGCCCGGAGGAGGTGCGGACGCCTTCATGGGTGCGAAGGAACTCGACCGCTTCCATCAGATAGTCCTTCTGCTTTGCTTCATCGGCAGGGACCGCAAGATGCAGATCGAAATAGCTGTTCCGGCCAAACTCTCCGAGGCGGTGCTCAGGGCTGGCGACCGTATAGCGGTACACATTCTGCGTCAGGTTGATGAGATCCCCGAGCTCCGTCAGATGCGAAGCTTCCGCAGCGGCGTTGAACTTCTCCGCTTCGTAGGCATCCATTCCGTCATAACAGCGTGCCAAAAGGTTAAGGAAGTCGAGATCGCATTCCTGTCCGCGAAGGCATTCCTCCGCATGGCAGTCCGGCAGCAGATCCATCACCCGGAAAGTATTGTCGGCGGGATCCATTACATTCAGGTTCTCCCGGAGGCGGCGGATCTCCATTTCCGGCGCTGGGAGGTCGATGCTTGTGGCCAGACCGTTCTTTTCAAGCATTACCCTCATACCATCGCCTCCTGCCGGGGCTGCTCGATCTTCGGAAGGATCCCTTCCTTCTTGAGAAAATCGTACAGGAAGAAACGACCCTTCTGCGTCCAGCACATATGGACCTTGTTGTGACCGGTTTTGGTATAGTGGACGTTGTTGTGGGTGTAGCCACAGTCCGCATACTCCTGATACAGTTCCCACGTCCCACCGACCGCGAACTGGATCTTATATTCATGGAGCAGGGCGTTGAACTTTACAGCGGAATACCCGTAATCCTTTGCGATCAGGGTGACCGGAACGGCCTCGGGATTTTCGAGGATCAGATCGTAGTATGTCGCTTTAGGCTGGGTGATTTCGACGGTCGCGCGGAGTGTGCGGGCTGCTTCGCTGAGCTTTCTGTTTTCATCTTCCAGTTTGATGCGATTTCTCTGCTCTGCAGCAAGAGATGCCAGAAGTTCTGCATTCTTCTCAGTATTCTTCTGAAGTTCTTCCAGAAGATCGGGCATAATGTATGCCTTATGTTTACGGATGCTCGGAATTACATCATGGGTAATCCAACGGCGGAAAGCATGGGCCTCGGGTTTTCTGCTCGACAGAATCAGGGTATAAAGACCGGGTTCTGAAATCACGTTGATCATCCGTGCACCACCACGCTGACCAGAATGACCCTCATTTGAAATGAGGGTCATTTTTTCGTCATCATCAAGTCTTGTTAGTGCCTGAGACGGGTTTCCAATTTCCAATGCATTACACACATCAACGGCTACAAACCACGCTTCTTCATCCTTTTGAGTAACACGAATTTCTCCGAACTGTTCGTTCTGGAATGTTAATATTTCGTTGTTCATGGGTTCTACCTTTCATATATTAAGATTTACATTGTCTGCCCCATCGAAGCATCTTCCGCTTCGGCGGGACCATTGTTGATGCGCTCCCTGATCTCGGCAGTGCGTTCCTTCGCCCACTCCGGCATCTGACTTTCGTCTGCAACGCCGTGGAAGTCGGAACGGGTGAAGCAGGTTTCCTCTCCGTCCTTGAGGAATTCCCCGAAGACCTTTGTACCCAGCTTGTCCGGATCGCAGCCGAATCCGCTCACGGCATAAAAGTACTGGTAGTCTCCCAACTTGTATCGGTCTGTCAGAACATCCGCTCTCAGGATCAGAACTTTACCGGCATAGCTCGTTTCCTCCGTACAGGCGGTTCTGTCGTGAAGATTCCGCGATTGCAGGAAGCTCCGGTACTGATTGATAAAGCCGTTGACCAGTTCGGGATGGCTGGAAATGCGGTAGTCCGTTCTGCGGGTATCCTCGATATGAATGCCGTTTGCCCACTCGCGGTTACCTGAACGGTACCGCCCGTCCCAGTCCGCCTCCTGAACCGTCGCCGCCAGCACCCAGCCGACGCGGTCGATGCCGTATTCCCGGCACAGCGCGCTGACGTCCGTTTTCATATGGAGACCATCATGATTCTCACGGATCTGCTCTTCGATGGCATGGCGGCAGTCGATATTAGCCTGCAGGCTCTCCTTGTAGAGATCCGTTTCACCCCATCGACGTGCATCCGCAAGGGTATGCCGGTAGAGATAGGTCGGCATCAGTTTTTCCACTCCTCTTCCCGGCTCGGGCTGCGAAGA
>CACYWX010000166.1 GCA_902778205.1 uncultured Ruminococcus sp.
GGAGAGCGCGGTCCGGGAGATCACGGGGGACGAACGGACTGCGGAGATTGCGCGGATCATCGGCGGCATCGACGTGACGGAGAAGCAGACCGAGGCCGCGGAGGAAATGCTGGCGAAAAACAGAAAATAATCCGGCACAGCGGTCCGGATTACCCATATTATCATTCAACATCAACAGAGGAGAGAGAATCCCATGGGCATCTATGAAGAACTGAAGGCGCGCGGGTTGATCGCGCAGGTGACGGACGAGGAAGAGATCCGGAATATGGTGAACGCGGGTCGTGCGAAGTTCTATATCGGCTTCGACTGCACCGCCGACTCCCTGACCGCCGGCCATTTCATGGCGCTGACCCTTATGAAGCGTCTGCAGCAGGCGGGCAACCAGCCCATCGCCCTGATCGGCGGCGGCACCACCATGATCGGCGACCCCTCCGGCCGGACCGACATGCGTAAAATGCTCACCAGAGAGGACATCGACCACAACGCCGAGTGCTTCCGCCGTCAGATGGAGCGGTTCATTGACTTCGGCGAAGGCAAGGCCCAGATGGTGAACAACGCCGACTGGCTCCTGGATCTGAACTACGTGGAGCTTCTGCGCGAGGTGGGCGCGTGCTTCTCCGTCAACAACATGCTGCGGGCGGAGTGCTACAAGCAGAGAATGGAGCGCGGCCTGTCCTTCTTCGAGTTCAACTACATGATCATGCAGTCCTACGATTTCTACTACCTGTTCCAGAAGTACGGCTGCAACATGCAGTTCGGCGGCGACGACCAGTGGTCCAACATGCTGGGCGGCACGGAGCTGATCCGGAAGAAGCTGGGCAAGGACGCCCACGCCATGACCATCACCCTCCTGACGGATTCCCAGGGCAAAAAGATGGGCAAGACCGCCGGAAACGCCGTGTGGCTGGATCCCAACAAGACCTCTCCCTTCGAGTTCTATCAGTACTGGCGGAACGTGGGCGACGCGGACGTCATGAAGTGCATCCGCATGCTGACCTTCCTGCCCCTGGAGCAGATCGACGAGATGGACAAATGGGAGGGCAGCGAGCTGAACCGCGCCAAGGAGATCCTGGCTTTCGAGCTGACGAAGCTGGTCCACGGCGAGGAGGAGGCGAAGAAGGCGGGGGCGGCCGCGAAGGCTCTGTTTGCGGGCGGCGCGGACAATTCCAACATGCCCACAACGACTCTGACGGACGCCGATTTCACCGACGGAAAGATCACCGTCATCGATCTTCTGGTGAAGTCCGGCCTTTGCACCACCAATTCCGACGCCCGCCGCACCATCCAGCAGGGCGGAGCCGTCATCGGGGAGGAGAAGGTCTCCGACGTGAAGGCCGCGGTGGAGGAAGCCCGGTTCGGCGGCGACGGACTGATCCTGCGCAAGGGCAAGAAGAACTTCCACAAGTTCACGAAGTAAGATGAAACGGTACGACATCCTGCTCTTCGACGCGGACAACACGCTCTTCGACTTCAGCCGGTGCGAGTACGAGGCGTTCCGGGAGACGGCGCGGCAGGGAGGGTTCTCCTTTTCGTACTCCCTGTACGAGCGGTACTCCCGGATCAACGACGGACTCTGGAAGCGGCTGGAGAAAAAAGAGATCACGCTGGATTTTCTGAAGGCCGAGCGGTTCCGTCTCCTGCTCCTCTCCATGGGGGAGCCCGAGGGAGACGAAACCGCTGAGAGAGCGGCGTTTCTCCGGGACGTCTACATGGATTCCCTGGCGGGACAGGCGGTCCTGATCCCGGGCGCCATGGAGCTGTGCCGGGAGCTGGCCGGGGAGTACGAGCTGTATATCGTCACCAACGGCATCTCAAAGATCCAGCGGAGCCGCTTCGCAAAATCCGGACTGGAGCCGTATTTCCGGGGCATGTTCGTGTCCGAGGAGATCGGCGTCCAGAAGCCGGAAAAGGCATATTTCGACGCGGTGTTCTCCGCTCTCGGCAATCCGGAGAAATCAAGGGTGCTGATGATCGGCGACTCCCTGACCTCCGACGCGGACGGCGCGATCGGGTACGGGCTGGACTTCTGCCGCTTCAATCCCGGCGGACTGCCGGACGAAGGGCGCGCTCTCACATATACTGTAAAAAAACTGTCCGAAGTGAAGGACATTCTCGGAGGGACGACATCATGACGGACACTGTGCGGGCGCTGGCCGGGGATCTGAACGCTTATGCCGCGGAGGGCGGATGCCTGACCGTGCTTGTGGACGAACCCATGAGCCGGCACACCTCCTTTCACATCGGCGGACCGGCGGGACTGTATCTGGTGCCGGGTTGCCGGGACGCCCTGGTCCGGGTCCTGACCGCCGCCCGGGAGCGCGGAGTGCGGACGTATCTTCTCGGCAACGGGACCAACGTTCTGTTCGACGACGCGGGCTACGACGGCGCGGTGGTGTCCCTGACCGGGATGGACCATATCGCTGTGGGTGAGGACGGTCTTGTGACGGCGGAGGCGGGCGCGTCCCTGTCCTCGGTCTGCAAGGCGGCGCGGGACGCGGGTCTGACCGGGCTGGAGTTCGCGTTCGGTATTCCCGGATCCGCAGGAGGCGCCGTTGTGATGAACGCGGGCGCGTACGGCGGGGAGACGGCGCAGGTGCTGGAGGCCAGCGAGTATCTGGATCCCCGGACCATGGAGGCCGGACGGCTGTCCCTGGAGGAGCACTCCTACGGTTACCGGGACAGCGTCTACCGGCACACGGACCGGATTGTGCTGTCGGCCTCCTTCCGGCTGAAGCCGGGAAGCCGGGAGGACATCGCCGCGGCCATGAGCGATTATGCCTCCCGCCGCGTGTCGAAGCAGCCCCTGGAGTATCCCAGCGCTGGTTCCGTCTTCAAGCGTCCTGCAGGGCGTTTCGTCGGGCAGATGGTGGAGGAGAGCGGGCTCAAGGGATACCGGATCGGCGGCGCGGAGGTTTCCGAAAAGCACGCCGGGTTCATCGTAAACCGCGGAGGCGCCACCTGCCGGGACGTGCTGGCTCTGGTGGAGCACATCCGGGAGACGGTGCGGAAAAACTACGGCGTGGAGCTGGAATGCGAGATCATTCACGTGACCTGACATGAGGGAGAGCTTTTCTCAGAAAGTAAAAAATCAGACGGCGGCGGCGGAGATCCGGAAGAAATGCTGCCGCCATACTTTATCCGATATGGCGGTGGACGCCGTGCCCGGTCCGGAGAGGCTCCGGGACATCTGGGAGAAATGCCGGTGCGATGGGTGCCGGGCCGTGTTCTTCCGGGAGCTGTTCCGGATCTGCGGCTCCGTGACGGATCCGAAGAAGTCCTATCAGCTGGACTTCTCCCTGGAGGATCCGGAGTCCGCGGTTTTTCTGCGGGACTGCCTCGGGGAGGCCGGGTTTTCCTTCGGATCCTCCGTCCGGAAGGGGAGATCGGTCCTGTGGCTGAGGGACAGCGGTTCGGTGGAGGATTTTCTCGCCTATCTGGGCGCGACCTCCGCCTCCTTTGACGTGATGAACGCCAAGATCGACCGGGAATTCCGCGGGAACGTGAATCGGCAGGTCAATTTCGACACCGCCAACATCGAAAAGCAGCTGAAGGCCGTGCGGAAATACGCGGATGCCGTGGAGTGCCTGAAGGCCGCCGGGCGGTACGACCTGCTCCCGGAGGATCTGCGGCTCACCGGGGACCTGCGGGTCGCCAACGAGCAGCTGAATCTGGAGGAGCTGGGAAAGCTCCACGATCCGCCCATCTCCAAGTCCGGCGTGAAGCACCGGCTGGAGAAGATTCTGCGGGCGGCGGAGGAGCTGGAGGAGGAATCCGGGACGTAAGGAAGGCCGTTCTTCCGCTTCGTTTCCGGGATCATGGATATATGGGAGGCGTGACATGCCGGATTTTGTTCATCTGCATCTGCACAGCGAATACAGCCTGCTGGACGGCGCGTGCCGAATCGCGGACATCCCGAAGGCAGCAAAGGCCGCGGGACAGAACGCCGTCGCCATCACCGACCACGGGAACATGTACGGCGTGGTGGAGTTCTACAAGGCCTGCCGGGCCGAGGGGATCAAGCCCATCATCGGATGCGAGGTCTACGTGGCCCGGAGAAGCCGGTTTGACCGGGAACGGGAGCTGGACGCCTCCTCCAACCATCTGATCCTCCTTGTGAAGGACGAAATCGGATACGCCAACCTCATTACTCTGGTCTCCAAGGGCTTTACCGAGGGCTTTTATTCCAGACCCCGCATCGACACGGAGCTTCTGGAGGAGCACGCGGAGGGCCTTGTCTGTCTGTCGGCCTGTCTGGCCGGGAACATCCCGCGGCTGATCGTGGCCGGGGAATACGTCAAGGCCGAGGAATACGCCCTCCGTCTGGACCGCGCCTTCGGACGGGGCAATTTCTATCTGGAGATCCAGGACCACGGACTCCGGGACGACGACGTGGTGAACGAGGGGATCCGCCGCCTGTCCGCCCGCACCGGCATTCCCATGGCCGCCACCAACGACGTCCACTATATCAAGAAGACCGACGCGGACACCCAGGCCATTCTCATGTGCATCCAGACGGGGAACGTGATCTCCGACGGCCGTCCCATCGGCTTCGAGACCGACGAGTTTTATTTCAAGAGCTCGGCGGACATGGCCCGTCTGTTCCGTGACTACGAGGGAGCGGTGGAGAACACCCAGAAAATCGCCGACATGTGCTCCTACGACTTCGAGTTCGGCAAGATCAAGCTGCCCCGTTACGAGCCCGAAAACGGCATGAAGCCCGACGAATTTCTCCGCTCCCTGGCCCTGGCCGGACTGGAAAAGCGCGTCGGGGATGGGCACATCGTATTCGACGAAAAGCACCCCCGGGAGGTGTACGAGCAGAGGATCGCCTACGAGCTGTCCGTCATCGGGCAGATGGGATACGCGGAGTATTATCTGATCGTCTGGGACTTCGTCCATGCGGCGAAGAGCCGGGGCATTCCCGTGGGACCGGGGCGAGGCTCCGGGGCGGGCTCTCTGGTGGCGTATCTGGTGGGCATCACCGACATCGACTCCATCCGCTTCGATCTGCTGTTCGAGCGGTTTCTGAATCCGGAGCGGGTCAGCATGCCGGACTTCGACATCGATTTCTGCTACGACCGCCGGGATGAGGCCATCGCCTCTGTGCGGGAGCAATACGGGGACGACCGGCCGGCGCAGATCGTGACCTTCGGGACCCTGGCCGCCCGCGCCGCTGTCCGGGACGTGGGACGGGCCCTGGGCATGGGGTACGGGGACGTGGACGCCGTGGCCAAGCTGATCCCCCAGGAGCTGGGCATGACCCTGGCGAAGGCGCTGGAGAGCGTTCCCGAGCTGAAATCCCTTTACGAGGACGATGACCGGGTACACCGGCTCATGACCGTCGCCGCACAGCTGGAGGGAATGCCCCGTCACGCCTCCACCCACGCCGCGGGCGTCGTGATTACGGACCGGCCCGTGACGGAGTACGTTCCCGTTTCCGTCAATTCCGGCGTGACGGTAACGCAGTTCGATATGGACACGGTGGCGGAGCTGGGACTTCTGAAGTTCGACTTTCTGGCGCTCCGATACCTGACCATCATCGACGGGGCGGAGCGGGAGATCCGGGAGAGCCGGCCGGACTTCGACCTGACAAAGGTGGACATGGCGGATCCCGCCACCTACGACACCATCTCCGCCGGGCGCACGGACGGGGTGTTCCAGCTGGAATCCGCGGGCATGCGCCAAATGCTGACCCAGCTTCAGCCCCGGAGCCTGGACGACATCATCGCGGCCATCGCCCTGTACCGTCCCGGCCCCATGGATTCCATCCCGAAGTATATCGAGGCGCGCCACGATCCGGGGAGCATCCGCTACTGCACGCCCCGGCTCGCTCCGATCCTGGACGTGACCTACGGCTGCATCGTGTATCAGGAGCAGGTCATGCAGATCTTCCGGGAGATCGCCGGATACTCCTTCGGCCACGCGGACGTGGTGCGGCGCGCCATCTCCAAGAAGAAGCAGGGGGTCCTTGAGAGCGAGCGCCAGTCCTTCATCGACGGGGCCCGGGAGCGCGGAATCGGGGAGGAGGACGCCGTTGCGCTGTTCGAGGACATCGTGTCCTTCGCCAACTATGCCTTCAACAAGAGCCATGCGGCGGCCTACGCGGTGCTGTCCTTCCGAACGGCCTACCTCAAGACCCATTATCCCAAGGAATATCTCTCCGCTCTCTTGACCTCCGTCCGCGGATCCGCCGACAAGATCGCGGAATACGCCTCCGACTGCGCCCGTCAGGGGATCCCGGTGCTTCCGCCGGACGTGAACCGGAGCCGGGCGGACTTTCACGCGGAGGAGAGCGGGATCCGTTTCGGCATGGCCGCTCTGAAAAATGTGGGCGAGGCCTTTGTGTACCGTCTGGTGGAGGAGCGCCGGACCGGAGGGGAATTCCGCGGTCCCGAGGATTTTCTGACCCGGATGAAGAGGCTGGACATCAACAAGCGGCAGATGGAGACCCTCATCAAATCCGGCAGTCTCGATTCCCTGGGCGTGGCCCGGAGCCGTTGGCTGGCCGTGTTCGAGAGCCTTCTGGACCGGCAGTCCGCGTCCCGTCAGAGCGATATGGCGGGGCAGATCGGCCTTTTCGAAGGCTCTGCTCCCGCCGCTCTTCCGAAGGAGCCCGCCATTGAGTTTCCCAATATGGCGGAATTCACCATGCGGGAAAAGCTGGCGCTGGAAAAGGAGAGCTGCGGGCTATACCTGTCCGGGCATATTCTGGACGACTACCGCCGCCATCTGGATGCCCTGAAGCCCGCCCGCATCCGGGACATTCGCGCCTCCTTCGCCGAGGACGGTGAGGAGGAGGGAGGACTCATGGAGCCGTCGGACGCGCCGCGGTACCGGGACAAGAGCCGGGTGACCGTGGCGGGATCCGTGGCGAAGCGGGTGAACAAGGCCACAAAGAACGGCGAGCAGATGGCCTTCGTGACGCTGGAGGACGGCTCCGCCTCCATGGAGCTTCTGGTGTTCCCGAAGACGCTGGAGAAATCGCGGTGGTGGCCGTATCCGGGACGGTCAGTGCGCGGGAGGAGGAGGATCCGAAGCTGCTCTGCGACCGGATGGTGCCCCTGGTGTCCGACGCACAGGCCGCCGACGATCCGGGGGCCATCGAAGCCGCCGACGCCGAGCTGGCGGAAGGGAAGACCTCCGGGCGGGCGGGACGGATCGAAAAACCGTCGGAGGAGCGGCGGACCGTCTCCGAAGCAGAAGCTCCCGCCGCAGTAAAAACGCCGCCCCGGACCGATTCGCCCCGACGGGTATCGAAGATCTATCTGCGAACGCCCTCGGAGGAATCCACCCAGTACAGGAGAGCCGCCGCACTCTGCGCGATCTTTCCGGGACCGGTCCCCGCGGTGTTCTATTCCGAGAAGAAGAAGGCGTATCTCACCCCCGTCGGCGTGAACGGCTCAGCCTTCCTGACGGAGGAGCTGAAGGAGCTGCTGGGCGCGGACAACGTGGTTCTGCGCTGAGGCCGGAAAATGGCCTGAAACAGGGAAAAACCGCGTAAAAAGATGGAAAAAAACGGCAAAATCCCATAAAAATCAGATTCGGTTCATATGGGATTCAAAAATTGGGTTTATAATAAGGAACGCAAAGCTATCATGAAAGGTCGCGCATCATGAAGGATTCAAGCAGCCCGCGGGTGAACTGGGGTCTGGAAACGCTTCGTGTGCTGGGGATCATGGGACATGTGCTGTTCCGTGTGTTCTCCTGGTTCATGAACATTCTCCTGACCCTGCTCCTCATCGGGTTGATATGCGGGATCATCGTCTCGACGGTGTTCGCCATCTATATCAACAATCACCTGGATCTGGAGATCGATCCCACCTCCATCGTGACGGTGAACCGGGATTCCGCCACCCGTATCTACTACATGAAGTACGATACCATGGAGGACCGCGTCAACCGGAACGGGACTCCCGTGGAGATCGAGGACCAGCGGCTGACGGGCGACGATTCCACCATCGCCGTGTCCTTCTCCCAGATCCCGGAGAACCTGTACCACGCCTTCATCGCCATCGAGGACAAGCGCTTCGAGGAGCACAACGGCGTGGACTGGATTACCACCGCCCAGTCCGTGTTCAAGTTCGTCTTCGGCGGAAACGGCGGCGGCTCCACCATCACCCAGCAGCTCATCAAGAACGTGACGGGCGAGGATTCCTATACCATCCAGCGGAAGGTGGAGGAGATCTTCCGGGCCCTGAACCTGGAAAAGGTCAAGAGCAAGGAGGAGATCTTCGAGGCCTACTGCAACATCGTCTATCTGGGCAACAACTGCGACGGCGTGCAGGCCGCTGCAAACTTCTACTTCGGCAAGGACGTGTCCCAGCTGGATCTGGTGGAATGCGCCGCCATCGCCGCCATCGTGCAGAACCCCTCCCAGTTTGAGCCGAAATACCACGACAAGGACCGCGTGAAGATGGACGCCGATGGCAATCCCGTGCTGAATGAGGACGGCGAGCCCGTCTATATCCGCGGCAACGAATACCGCCGGTGGGTCGTGCTGGACCAGATGTGCAAGCAGGGCTACATCACCGAGGCCGAGTGCGTGAAGGCCCAGAACACGGAGCTTGTGGTGGTCAGCCACGACGACGAGGAGGACGAGGTCTCGAGCGAGGGCATGACCATCTACGACTGGTACACCGAGGCGGTCATTTCCCAGCTGATCGTGGACCTGGCGGAGAAATACAACGTGACCCAGCGGGCCGCCAGCCAGATGATCTTCAACTCCGGCTATAAGATCTACGTCCCCATGGATCCTTACGTGCAGAACACCCTGGAGGAGATCTACGAGAACGACCGGGAGTATTTCCCCTCCACCGGATCGGGACTTCAGCCCCAGTCGGCCATGGTCATCTGCGATCCCTATACCGGCGACGTGCTGGGCACCGTGGGAGGACGCGGCAAGAAGATCATCAACCGCGGCACCGACCGGGCCACCGTGGCCACGAGACCGCCGGGATCCTCCATCAAGCCCCTGTCGGTGTACGGACCGGCTCTGGACGCGGGCGTCATCACGTACGCCACCGCTGTGGACGACACGCCCCTCTACTTCTATCCCTACCTGATCCAGGAGGCAACGGAGTGGAGCGAAGCCCAGTACGGCTACTACGGCTACCCGAAGAACTTACCTGAGATCTATTACGGCCTGACGCCCATCCACGACGCCATCCGGCGCTCCGTCAACACCGTCGCCATGAAGGTGCTGAACATGTACGGGGTGGAGAAGTCCTTTAACTTCATGAAGAACGAGCTGAACTTCCACAGCCTGATCGAGGGATACACCAACTCCAGCGGCCAGTACTTCACCGACATCGGCGAGGCGGCGCTTGCTCTGGGTCAGCCCAACTACGGCGTGACGGTGCTGGAGATGGCGGCCGGGTACTGCATGTTCCAGAACAACGGCATGTACAACGAGCCGAACCTCTACCTCTACGTGGAGGACGGCGAGGGAAAGGTCGTGTTCGACTATTCCGACGATCCCCGCATCGTCATCAGCGAGGAGAGCGCCTCCATCATGACCATTATGCTGCACTCAGAGAATATATGGATGAATATATCAGTGCATCCTT
>CACYWX010000167.1 GCA_902778205.1 uncultured Ruminococcus sp.
TCCGCACCTTGTGGCCGGGATAGGTGGTGGAATAGATGCCGCCGATGTTCGTCACCATGAGGGTGCCGTCGCCGCCCACCGCCGTGACCATGAGGCCGATCTCGTCCGCGTGTCCCGCCAGAAGCACCCGGAAGGACGCCTCCGGATTGAGCGCGGCGGTCACGTTTCCCAGCTCGTCCACCGTCACGGAGTCCGCTCTGTCCCGCATATAGTCGTAGACCTTCTTCTCCAGCCCGGCCTCGTTTCCCGAGACGGACGCCGTCGACAGAAGCTCGAATAAGTATTCTTTGTTCATGTTTCCTCCGATGCTCAGATGCAGATGATGAATTCGTCCATGGTCCCGACGGTCGAGCGCACCGTATGAGCGTCCCGGCCCAGGATGTCGTCCTCCGGATGCTCCGCCGCGATGCCTGCCGACAAAAGACGTTCCCGATACGCCGCGGCGTCCTCCACCCGCTTGAAGGATTTTTCAAAAACGCAGGGGAAGGTCAGAGGATGCGGGTCCCGCTCTTCCCGGACCGCCGTAACGATCTTCTCCCGGATCTCCCGGAGCAGCGCATCGTTATCCCGGAACTGCGCCAGGTTCCGGGACAGCTCCGTCTTGGTGGTCACGGTGACGATGCCCTCCACCGCGCGCTCCGCCTGGGCACACGCGATGTTTCCCCCGGCGAAGAAGCGGCTCGGGATTCCGTGAGAGGCGGCGATGGCGGAATCCATGTCCACCTCTCCGATATAGCGTCCGTTCAGCCTGTAAAACTGCACCGACGCGCTGCTCATGGTGTGGGCCAGAACGCCGCCGAGAGTTCCCTCCATAGCGTGGTATCCGAAAAAGCACACACAGTCGTATCGTCCCGCGGTAAAGCCGAGGCGGGGACCGGAAGGATCCTCCACCGTGATCCGGGGATCCAGCTCGCCCACGTCAATGTTGTGCCCTCCTCCGTGGTTGTCCCAGAGTCCCACGGTCTCCGCTCCGGCCTCAAACAGGGCGTCCGCCGCGGCGTTCAGCTCTCCCGCCGCCTGATGCCTTGCGATTTCCCACTGCTCCGTGCCGCGGCTCAGTCCGTGATAGGGCTCTCCCACCACGTTGTTCACGCCCTCCAGATCGCACAGAAGCAGAATCCTCTTGTACATACGCACCTCCCGCGGTTCGTCCGCTCCGTTTATTTTGATTTTTCCCTGAGGAACGCCGCCGCGGCGTCCATAAGTCCGGATTTCAGCTCCGCAGGGAGTCCGGCGTCCTGTGCGGCCTTTGCTTCGGGTCCGGCTCCCGCCTCCACGGACAGATCCGCCACAGACGCCGCCAGCCCGATCTTCTCAAATGCCCCGGACAGAGCGGAGAGGATCTTCGGCTTCACCCGGTCCGAGGACAGAAGTGCGATCCCCTGCTTCTCGAGGGTGTCCGGGCTGGCCTTTGACGCCATCTGCAGGGCGAACATGGCCGCGCCCTTCAAGAGTCCTCCGTTCCCGCCCAGCTGGTCCAGCGCGGAACCGACGGCGGGGCTCTTCATGAGGGCGGCGTAATCGATCTCCACCCGGGAGACGTGGAGCGCCAGCCTTGTTCCGGGCCGATCCTCCGCGATCACCGCTCCCACCTTCATGACGGACGCGCCGAACAGCTCGTCCAGGTGCTGATTCACGGTCCTCACGATCTGCTCCTGCCGGCTCTCCGCCATCCACACCACGAGGCCGTCCCTCACGCCGTCCTCCATGTACCTGACCAGCTTCTTCGCCACCGGGACCGCGTCCTCTCCCAGCCGGAGCACGAACTGCTCCAGGGCATCCGGGGATTTCTTCGCGGAAAACTCCGCCGTGATCTGCGGCAGGAGCTTTTCGACGCTCTTTTCATAGTCGATCCTCTCGATCTGCACCGCAATGTGAATCATGTCTGACTCCTTTCCTTTATTGAAAAATCCTGTCTGGATGATTATACCATGGAAGGAGGCCGTGAGTCAAGACGGGAACGAAAGAGTCGGAGGGATCCGGATCCCGCGTCTTTCAATGCCTGGTTTGTTCACCGGACGGGATACGCCCGGCGGGGATCATGCTCCGGAGGAATCCGCGTCACTCCTCCCCGTCCTCCGCATTGTTCTTGGTGAGGGTAATCACAAGGGTGCTGTCGTCTCCCCCGATGCCGCAGGGATGATAGGGAACGCGGAAATCCCGGGCCGGGATGGGACGCGGGTCTTGACAATCCGTATAAAAATATGATAGAATTCCATCAACACCCATTCAGCCGGACAACAGGAGGTCCCCATGAAAAGAAGACTCGTTTCCCTCATGCTCGCGCTCCTCATGACCGCCCTGCCTCTGACCGCTTGCTCCGAGAAAACCGCCGGAGAAGAGACCGGACCGTCCGCCTCCTCCGATACGGTCACTCCCACTGACACGGAGCCTGCCGAGGAGGATCTCTCCCCGCTGGAGCAGCGTCAGCGCATTCCGGACAATCTTCCGGACGTGGACTTCGGCGGCCGCGACTACCTCATCGAATCCGAAACCCGCAAGACCTATGAGATCCTCAGCGAGGAGATCACCGGCGAGGCCACCAACGACGCCGTGTACAACCGCAACCTGCTGATCGAGAACCGCTTCGGCGTCAAGATCGGCATGGTGGAAAACGAAACGCCCTACAATGAAATCGTCACGGCCGTCACCGCCGGAACCCACGACTACGACATCGCCGGCTTCATCAACTTCCTGACCCTCACTCCCGTGACGGCCCGGGTCCTCTACAACTGGCTGGACATTCCCCGGGTGGACCTGAACCAGCCCTGGCACAACAAGCTGGCCAACGACGGCGCCACCATCAACGGGAAGCTCTTCGCCATCAACAGCGACCTGTCCATCTCCACCCTGCTCTACACCTACGGCATGTTCTTCAACTAGAACATCATGGAGCAGTACGGCTACTCCTCCGCCGATCTGTACGACATGGTGTTCGAGGGCGTCTGGACCCTGGACAAAATGTCGGAGATCACCTCCGGGATCTGGCAGGATCTGAACGGCGACGGAAAGCACGACGCCGGCGACATCCACGGCTACGCGGTCATCAACGGCTCCATCAACACCCACGATGTGTGGCTGGCCGCCCTGGACATCTCGCCCCTCCTGGTCATCCGCGACCGGGAGGACTACGAGATCACGTTCTTCAGTGACCGGACGGTGACTGCGCTGGAGAAGGTGACGGCGCTCTACCACAACTCCGAAGGCTCCCTCTTCGACAACAGCGGCGACTGGCGCAACATCCCCGCCTACTTCGCTGCCGGGAAGGTGGCCATGACCCAGCTCTACTTCGGCGAGACTACCGAATCGCTGACGGATATGGAGGACACCTACGGAATTCTGCCTCTTCCGAAGCTGGACGAGACCCAGAACGGCTACTACACCAACTGCTGGGACCAGTTCACCGTATTCGCGGTGCCGCTGACCATGCCCGCCGAGGACGGCGAATTCGTGGGCACCATCTACGAGGCCCTCTGCGCGGAATCCTACAAAACGGTCTTCCCCGCATACTACGACGTGGCGCTGAAGAGCCGTTACTCTGCCGAGCCCGCCACTGCGGAGATCATCGACCTGATCATGGCGGGGCGGAACCTGGACTTCACCTTCCAGTTCGGCTCCAACCTCATGAACCTTCCCTATATGTTCCGTACCATGTGCGTGGCCAACGACACCAACGTGGCCTCCCAGTACAAGAAGAGCCAGAAGGCGATGAAAAAGAACGTGGAGAAGTTCCTCGGCATCTTCTACGACGACTGATCCCTTCCCTTGTCCCGAAGCGCAAAAGGCTCCCCGGCACCCCGCCGAGGAGTCTTTCTTGTATTCTGCCGTCAGAACAGATCCAGCGAGCTGTCCAGATAGATCTCCTCCCGGACCTCCAGCTGATGCTCCGGCTTCGTCATGTAGTACAGAAGGAATTCCAGCACCACCGCGCTGCCCAGACTCCTGCCCTCCAGCTTGAACTGGGAAAACCCGTTCGGCATGTAGACGCTCCGGATGTCCTCGATCCCGATGAAGCCGGGATTCTTCATGGCGTCGGAAAACCGGTAGCCGCGCCCGGCAGAGGGAGACGTACAGACGTGGTCCGGGCAGTCCTCCCCCAGGCTCTTCCGGCTGACGTTCTCATAGCAGGCCCTCCGGTCCGGGCAGTCGAACCGGCAGCATTCGTTGCAGAGGAACTCCACCTTCCGCTTTTTCTCCGCGGGCAGCCCGTTCAGCCGTCCAAGCTCCCGGTTCAGTTTGAAATCCGGCACCACGAACCGGAACTCCTCCCGGTCCAGCTCGGCCTCAAGCTGTCCGAAGTCCGTCAGCACCTTGGTGGTGGAGGAGACGAGGTACAGTCCGGGATACGTCCGCCGCAGGTACTCCGTCAGAAGGTCCGACGCCACGACGACGCCGTTTCCGACGGTCCCGTTCTTCTCGAACATCGCGCACAGGGCGTTGCATTTCCTGTCCGACAGATGCTCGTCCCGCAGGAGGGAGTTGCTGAAGGTGAGCCGCGCGGAGATCCCGTATTCCCGGGTCAGGGCCAGCGCCTCCTCCGGGGTGTCGTCCCCGAATCCGATCCGGCCTCCGCCCCAGAGACAGTCCGCCGGCGCGCCGTAGACCGATCCGATCTCGCACCAGTCGTAGAAATACTCCCTCCGCTCCCGGAACAGCGGGAAGAAGACCCGGTACAGGGAGCAGAACTCAAACAGCCCGGGCAGATGATAATACGCCTTCAAATCGTCCTCCCGTCCAGACAGAACGCCTTCACCCGGGTGAGAAAGTCCGGGGATTCCTCGTAGAGTCCGTGGCCCAGTCCGTGATATATATACAGCCGGCAATCCGGGATCCGCTCCGCCATTTCCGCCGACGCCTCTCCCGTCACGATCCGGTCGTCGTCCCCGCCGATCACCAGGGTTGGCGCGGAGATACGATCCAGAACGCCATAGGCGTCGTGGGTCAGACAGGATCCGGCCTGGATCAGGAACCGGTCGAAGGACTTCGGTTTTCCGATGCCACCGAAAAGTTTGTATTCCCATTCCATCCGCTTCAGCCTTTTTGGGGAATAGGACCGCCGGGCCGTATCCAGCATGATGCCCCGGTAGTCTCCCCGCTCCGCCATATCGCGCCAGCGGGCGATCACGTCCCGGAGTGTGGGATTGGGGCGGCTGAGGGTCACGGTCAGCACCAGCCTTCCCACCCGGTCCGGATGGTCCACGGCCAGCCACTGGGCGATCATGCCGCCCTGGGAGACGCCCACCACCGACGCGGCTTCCAGGTCCAGCGCCTCCATGGCCCCGTTCAGATCCTCCGCCATCTCCCGGGTAGTCATGCCCTCCGGAAGCTGACGCCTGCGGCTGAACACGTACACCGTGAAATCCTCCGCCAAGGCGCGGTACATCAGGGCGAAGGGCAGAGCCATGCCCCGGACGGTTCTGAGTCCGTCTCCCACCCCGGGGATCATGACAAGGGTCCTCTTCCCCTCCCCGAAACGGATATAGTCGATGGTCCCGGTATTCAGCTCCAGCGAACGGTTTTCGGCTCCGAACACTTATCATCCCTCCCCCAAAGCATCCGCGCACACCGCGGTCATTCCGACGCTATTATACACGGATCCGGCTCCCGATGCAAGGCAGCTGACGGATTTTTCCGGAACTGACCGTACATTCTCAAATTCCTCAGTTTTAACGATGCGTCACAGCTTGGTTTTTGTTATAATACATAAAGCAGGAGTCTCCCTGGGGTATCCGCCCCCGGGAGCCATTGTTCCGACTAACCGGATTCCGAAAGGAGGAGGTTCCATGAAACGCATCATCACCCTGACACTGGCATTCCTTCTGTGCGTCGGTCTGCTCCCATTGGCCGCGGCCGCATCTGGAGATTTGCCCTTTATCGACGTGTCCCCCGAAGCGTGGTACTACAACGACGTGAAAACCGCCGTGGACGCGGGGCTCGTGAACGGCAAGTCCGCGACCACCTACTGCCCCGACGATCTTCTGACCTACGCGGAGGCCGTGAAGCTGGCCGCCTGCATGCATCAGAAGAACGAAACCGGCACGGTCTCCCTGGTGAACGGGGATCCCTGGTACCAGAGCTACGCGGACTACGCGAAGATGAAGGGCATCATCACGAAGGACTACGACTGGAGCGCCAAGGCCACCCGCGCCGGGTACATGGCCATTTTCGCCCACGCCCTGCCGGATGCCTCCCTGGCCGCGAAAAACGAGGTCCCCGACGGCTCCATCCCGGACGTGCCCACGAGCTATCCCGAGGCGCCGGAGATCTACAAGCTCTACCGGGCCGGGATCCTGCAGGGCTCCGACGACACCTATAACGGGGCGTGGACCAAGCACCTCTGCAAGCCCGCCGACAACATCAAGCGCAGTGAGGTGGCCGCCATCCTCACCCGCATGATGTTCGTGGACAAGCGGATTTCCTTCTCCATGGCCGCGGAGGGCTCGTCTGACGCGCTGAAGATCACGAAGCAGCCCGCGGACGTGTCGGCAAAGGTCGGCGCCAGCGAAAAAGCTTCCTTCACCGTCGCCGTGAGCGGAGGAAAGAGCCCCTGCACCTATCAGTGGTACACCAAGTACACGAACACCGACGAGATCAAGCTGAAGGACAACGAGCTGAACAGCGGAACGACGACCGCGACCCTGACGCTGACGAATATCCGTGCCATGGATGACGGCAGTCTGTACTGGTGCGTCGTCACGGACGCGGCGGGAGCGAAGGTCACCACCACCTCCGCGAAGCTCACCATTGCTGCCGACGGTCTGAAGATCACAAAGCAGCCGCAGGACTACACATTGAAAAAGGTGGACGAGACCGTGTCGTTCACCGTGGAGATCACGGGCGGCAAGTCTCCCTATATCTACAAGTGGTGGATCGAAAAGGAGACCGGGAGCGCCTTCCAGGAGGTTGCCTCCGAGAAACAGACCACCACCTACAACGTCCCCTTCACAAAGGACTCCTTCACCTTCACCAAG
>CACYWX010000168.1 GCA_902778205.1 uncultured Ruminococcus sp.
TCAACAGAACGGAGGTAGCATCATGTCTACCAAGAACACCAGCAAGCTCAACGTTCCCGCCGCCAAGGACGCCATGGAGCAGTTCAAGCAGGAAGCGGCCAATGAGGTCGGCGTCTCCCTCAAGGACGGCGACAACGGCAGTCTGACCTCCCGCGAAGCCGGCTCCATCGGCGGCCAGATGGTCAAGAAGATGGTCGAGAAGTACGAGAACGAGATCTCCACGAAGTAAGTCAGGCATGACAGGGAAGAATCTCCCGTGGACTTCGGTCCGGGGAGGTTCTTTCCTTTTGCGCCGCGCGGATCCGATCTCTTCATGAATTGTTCACGCAAATCCCCTTGCCTCCGGACCGCGGATGTGGGATTGTAGAGCCATCCTGAAACAAGAAGAAGGGAGACTTGACCCTATGAGCCTGTCCGAATGGAAGTCCAGAGAATCCTTCGCCTTTTCCGCGGAAAATCCCACCGGAGCCCGGAACGGCGGCACCCGAGGCGGAGACTGCGAAAAGCTGCGCCCCTGCGTCACGATCCGGCCCGGCGAGACCCTGACCCTCGCCGACGTCGAAGGTCCCGGCATGATCACCCATATGTGGTTCACCGGCTATATCGGCCATTCCTTCATCCTGCGGATCCGCTGGGACGACTGTGAGGAGCCCTCCGTGGAGGCGCCGCTGTCCGCCTTTTTCGGATGCGCCTACGACGAGAACTTCGAGACCGTGGACGGCGGATACGCGGTCCTGAATTCCGCCCTGATGCTGGTGGCGCCCGGCCGCGGGTACAACTGCTATTTCGACATGCCCTTCCGGAAGCGCTGCCGGATCACGGCGGAGAACCGCTCCGGGCGGGAGGAGACCCTGTTCTACATGATCTCCGGCTGGAGGGGGGAGATCTCCGAAAACGCCCTGTACTTCCACGCCGCGTACCGGCAGGAGCATCCGGTGCAGAAGGGCCGGTCCTATACGGTACTGGACGGCGTGCGGGGACGGGGCTGCTTCGCTGGCGTGACCCTGGCAGCCGGAATGAACGGGAACAACACCTGCTGGGTGGAGGGCGAGGCGAAGCTGTACCTGGATGGGGATGTTTATCCCACCCTCAACTACACCGGCACCGAGGACTATTTCTGCGGCTCCTACGCCTTCGGCAACGACATCATCCTCAACCGCTACAACACCTTCTCCGGCCTTTACGCGGGCCTGTACGCCATCTACGGGAACGACCGGCAGGCTCAGTACAACGGCCAGCAGAGGTTCCTGCTCTACCGCTGGCACGTGAAGGACCCGGTCTGGTTTGAAAAGAGCTTCCGCATGACGCTGGACAACCTCGGCTGGACCGGCCCCCGGTACGACGACTACACCACCGTGGCCTACTGGTATCAGGACGCCCCCTCCGCGACGCCCTTCGCCCTCCCGGAGGACCGGGACATGATCATGAAATGACCGAAGATAAAAACGCCTCCCGACGCGGTTCAAAGCGAACCGCCGGGAGGTTTTTGCGCGGTATAAAGGTCCTTTACAGAATATGCTGTGCCCGCAGCCGGTCCCTCAGGATCAGCGTCACCGCGTAGGCCAGCGCGATCTTGCAGAGATCCGGGATCACGTAGGGCAGGACGCACAGGGACAGCGCCGCGACGAAGCCGGGCTTCGAGGAGGCCACGGTCATGAACCACACCGTTCCGAAGGCGTAGCACACCAGATTGCCGAGGATCATGCCCAGTATGGCGGGAACGGGACCGTCCCCGAACAGCTTCGTGACGCCCCAGTAGACCAGCGCGGCGAAGATGAAGCCCACCAGATAACCGCCCGTGGGACCCGCCAGCTTGGCGATGCCGCCGGAGAAGTTGGAGAAGACGGGCGCGCCGAACGCTCCCAGAAGCAGATAGACGATGACGGACATGGTCCCGAGCTTGCCGCCCAGAAGCCCCACCGCCACGAAGACGCCGAAGGTCTGCATGGTGAAGTTGATCTGGCCGAAGGGGATCTGGAGCCATGCGCAGGCGGCGATCACCACGGCCATCAGGGCGACGAAGACAAGGTCCCGGGTTGCGAAGCGCTTTGCGGATTCAGTTGATTTCATAAGGTCCTCCGGAAATATGGGTCGGCTTATTGTACCATAGTTTCCGGCCCCTGTCAAGGGCGGAGGAGGGGATTTATAAACCGAATTCCATTTGATTTATAAAATGTCTTAAATCCGAAGCATCCGAACCCGCAGACAATTGTGTTTCATCAAAGCGATAGCCTGTCATGCGTTCCCCCTTCATCCGCCCCTTTGGGGAGTCCTTCGGGCCACCTTCCCCGCCAAGGGGGAAGGCTTACAACGTGCGGCGGAGCTACGTTCTGAATCGGTTTCCGTGGAGGAATCCTCCCGATGACCGATACTCAATGGCAGCCGCTTTGCGCTGATTGCCGCTTTACGAAATGAGGCTTCCCCCCTGGGAGGGGAAGCTGTCACCTTTGGTGACTGATGAGGGGGAACGAACGTCTTTCAATCGCTTTATTGCTTCCCCTTTATTGCTTCTCAATGAAGCGACAGCCCGTCATGCGTTCCTCCTCGATGATCTCCCCGTCCGTCCGCCTGTTTATCTCCTGTACGGCGGCTTCTTCGCCCTCCTCTGCCCGAGGACCGACCCCAGCACCGCGGCTGGAACCGTTGTGAACAGCAGGATCCAGTACACGGAGGAGGGAAGACCGGACTCCGGCAGGGGCAGGAGCGACATCAGAAAGACGCACAGGGCGTAGAGCGCGCCCGCCGTCAGCCCGGACAGCACCGGCTGAGACGTGCAGCGGACCGCCCCGATCCCCGCCGCCAGCGCGCCGAGATACAGGGAGCAGAGGGAGAAGGGCAGATACAGGATGCCGGGATTGTCCGTTCCCGCCGCGGCGGACGCGAAGAGCGAGAGCAGAACGAACAGGGCGGCGAGTCCGGCGGCGCATCCCTTTATGGAGCCGATGGGCAGGGGATCCCGGCTTTTTTTCCTTTTCCTTCCCGCGCCGGGCGTCGGTGTCCGGACCCGGGCGGAGCTTGTGGTTTCGGAAGGGACAGAGGACATAACAAAACCTCCCCGTGAGAATCTGTCCGATCCTATGCGCGGGGAGGAGGCTTTATGAAAGGGGGGATCACTCCGCGTCTTCCGCGTGAACGTCCACGTGGCGGACGGCGGTGCGGAGAATGCGGATCTTGGTGCAGTCGCGGGAGGTCTCGATCAGCACGGTTTCGTCCTTGATGGAGACGATCTTGCCGATGATGCCGCCGATGGTGGTGATCTCGTCGCCGACCTGGAGGCTGTCCAGCATGGCCTTGGTTTCCTTCTCCTGCTTCTTCTGCGGCTTGTACATCAGGAAATAGAAGATGGCTACCATGGCGACCAGGAGGACCAGAGTGGAAATCATGCTGACGGAGCTGTTGACGGCCGCCCCTTCGGCTTCGAGAAAGTAGTACATGAAGAAGGACTCCTTTGTGGGATTGTAGCTCCCATTATAGCCGAACCGCCCCGCGGTTTCAAGAGGTCCGGACGGAAATTTATATAAAGTTCAAGATTTGGTTAAAAAGAGCTCCCGCTCCGCCTGCTCCCGGATCCTGGCGTAAGCGCCCAGCATGGCGATCAGGCCGAGATACTCCCCGTCGTCCACGATCCCGCCCGAGCCCACGGCCCAGCGTCCGCGCCACTCCGCGTCGATCCGCTCCACCCGGGCGTACAGGGGGGCAGGGGAGGACAGCCGGTCCGTGCCCAGTCCCCCGAGGATCCGGATCCGCCCGCCGGTCCTCCGGAGCGCGTCCTCCGCGTTCTCCCGGGCAACCCATCCGGCGTCTCCCCGCGCGAGCGCGTCCTCCGGCGACCCGTCCATGCGGATCACGGGCAGTTTGTCCGAGGACGCCTTTCCCCACAGCGCCGCCGCGTCTCCGGCCTCCTCCGCGATCCGGACGTCCTCCGGGCAGTCCCCGAGAAATCCGAAGCCGAGGAAGGGGAATCGGTCCCTGTTCCGCACGGCCTCCTCCGCCAGGGCGCGCTTTTCCTCCGCGCTCCTGCCTCTGAGGTCCAGCCAGACAAAATCCGACCCGGTTCGCTCCGTCAGGGACACCAGAGTGGCGCATTCGTGGGCGGGAGTGTCCCACAACTGAGGTCCGCGCCGCCAGATCAGGGTTTCCGCGTGCCGCCGGGACAAAAAGGGCTCGAAGAGCACCGGGATGGAGAGCTCCCCTCTGAGAAATCCGAGAAACAGCCTGCCGTTCCGCTCCGTCATACGCCGCCTCCGCATGGTTTGATTGACGGCTTCATTATACAGGATCCGCCCGGAAAAAGCAAGAGGGAGGAAAAGGGAAAAGCCGCCCCGGCTCCCATCGGAGGATGCGGGACGGCTTTCCAGGCACAGGGGCTCAGCCTCTTGAGAGGACTTCTTCTCTGTCGCGGAACAGCAGGGAGACGCACCAGACGCCGGCCAGCGCGACCAGGGTATAGATGATGCGGGCGAGGACGGATCCCTGGCCTCCGCAGATCCACGAAACCACGTCAAACCGGAACAGTCCGACGGATCCCCAGTTGAGCGCGCCGACGATGACCAGGATCAGAGCGATACGATCGAGCATGGGACAAAACTCCTTTCGTTGGATTCGCCCGTATTGTTCCCGCATAAGGACGTTTTTACTCATGGAATGATTTCCCTGCCGCGGTCATAGTCTGGAAGGAACAGAAAAAGCCAGTGATCCCGGAGGTTCCCATGTTTCTTACCGCTTTGTTGTCGTGGCTGGCCGGACTGCGCGGCGCCGCCCTCGTCCTGTCCTCCGACGGAAACAGCTTCCCGCCGCCGCTGGGACGCGCCGAGGAGACGGAGTGCTTCCGCCGGCTCAGGGAGGACGGAGACGCGGAGGCAAGGGGAAGGCTGATCGAGCACAATCTGCGGCTTGTGGCACACGTGGTCCGCAAGTACTATGCCTCCTCCCGGGACGAGGAGGATCTGATCTCCATCGGCACCGTGGGGCTCATCAAATCGGTGGATTCCTTCAATCCCGCAAACGGAGCCCGGTTCGCCACCTACGCCGCCCGATGCATCCAGAACGAGATCCTCATGTACTTCCGCTCCCGGAGGAAGCTGCAGATGGAGGTGTCCATGGAGGAGACCATCGAGACGGACCGGGAGGGGAACGCCCTTACCTACGAGGACGTGGTGGCGGTGGAGGACACCATCGCCGACGATCTGGACGCCCGCATGAAGGCGCAGAAGGCCCTGGACTACGTGACTCGGGAGCTGGAGCCCAGGGAGCGGCAGATCATCGTCATGCGGTACGGGCTGAACGGCCGGAAGCCTGCCACCCAGCGGGAGACCGCCGGGAAGCTGGGGATCTCCCGCTCCTACGTCAGCCGCCTGGAAAAGGCCGCGCTGGAAAAGCTCCGAAGGTTGTTCTGAGAGCGGAAAAGAAAAAAGCCGCGCGATCCCGCAAAACGGGAAAACGCGGCCGGATAACGGGAACCGTCACCCTCCGAGCCCTTCGTACAGCGCCGTGCCTTTTTTCCTCAGCCAGATCAGAAGCAGAACGGCGAACAGGGCAACCAGCACGGCGGCGGCCGCCAGGGAGAGCGCGGGAGAGAGCAACAGGGACAGGGCGTACACTCCCGCCGCCATCACGGCCAGGAACCCCCAGGAGCCGAAGAGCATGACGAACACCGGTATGCTGTTTTTCAGCGGCACCGTCTCGTTGGTCCAGCTGAGATTTGGGGAGAGCAGGTTCAGGCAGAGTCCCGCCGATGCTGTCAGCACGGTGAAGGCGGCGCAGACGGTCAGGGTCAGCAGGGAAGCGGGCAGGGACAGTCCCAGCACGACGCAGCACACGATCCCGGCGGCCAGCTGGGGGATCAGCGTCAGAACCACGTGCAGCTGCAGCTTGGCGGCCAGCGCGTCCCAGGGACGGACGGGACAGGATCGCACGATCCACAGGGTCTTGCCCTCCATGGATACCGACGGCGCGGTGATGTCGTTCATGGCCGCCGTCAGACACAGGGCGAAGGCTGCGATATGGGGCAGAAACTGTCTCACGGTGTCCTCCCCGTCCAGCAGGAGGTCCATCCCCTCGCGGACCTGTCCGGCGAAGATCAGAAGAGCCACGGCTAACGCCGTGAGAAACGCCGTACCGAGGCCGCAGTTGAGCATGTAGGCGGCGCTGGAGGTGAAGCGCTTCAGCTCCTTTCTGAACAGCGCGGACCGGACCGAGCCCTGACGCACGGCCTTCTCCCGGTAGACCTTCTTCGCGGTTCCCCGGCTGGTCGTGGCGATCCGGATGAAGCTGCGCTCCAGCAGGATCCAGGTCAGAGCGGCGCACAGGGACGCGATCACGGCGAAGATCAGCAGGGGAAGGGGATGTCCGACGGCTCCTCCTCCCGCCTGCCAGAAGGGATAAGCCCAGCTCCTGACGCCGTCTCCCACTGCGTCCGCGTTGGCCAGAATGGCGGCGAGGATCCGGTAGGCGTTGCCGTACAGCACGTAGTACCCGGCGAAGAAGATCAAGAAGAGCAGGACCGTGATGAAGCTCTTGTTCTTCAGACGCGCGGAGATCAGGGCCACGATCCAGCCGAGGAGGCAGGTCAGGGCTGTGACCGCCATGGCGAGGAAGAGCCCCACCGTCAGCTGCAGGATCAGCGGGACCGGGGAGAACCCGGCGTTCAGGTGATATGCGAGAATGGCCGGGATCCACACCAGGGACTGGTACAAGAGACCCAGAAGGGCCACTGAGGTCAGCCGCGCCAGAAGGATCCGGGAGGGCGGGATGGGCATGGACAAGAGAAGGTCGTTGTCCTTTGCCTGATAGAGGCCCGCGTAGGTGTTGAACACGGAGCCGAACACGCCGAAGGCCAGCGCGATCAGAGCCATCATGGCGAAATAGAGCTGACCGTACCCCGCCGGGACAAGCTGGACCGCCATGGACTGGGCGCCGGTCCTCCGGTCTCTGAGAAACCGCACGCCGAACTCCATCATCTGTTTTCTGAACAGCGCTTTCAGCATCATGGTCATTCCTCCAGTTCCAGGAAGACGGATTCCAGGGAGGCGTCTCCCCGGACCTCGTCCATGGTGCCGGAGCGGACCAGCTTCCCCTGCTTGATGATGACCACCTTGTCGCAGAGCTTTTCCGCCACCTCCAGCACGTGGGTGGAGAAGAAGATGGCGCCTCCTCCCTCGCAGTGCTCCCGCATCAGCTCCTTCAACAGGTGCGCGGCGATGGGATCCAGACCCACGAAGGGCTCGTCCATGAGGATCAGCTTCGGCTTGTGGATCCAGGCGGAGATGACGGCCAGCTTCTGCTTCATGCCGTGTGAATAGGCGGAGATGGGCTGGGCCAGATCGGAGGTCAGTCCGAACCGGTCCCCCAGAGTGCGGATGGCGGTCTGACGCTCCTCAGCGGGCACGCCGAAGATGTCTCCCACGAAGTTCAGGTACTGGATCCCGCTCATGAAGTCGTACAGGTCGGGATTGTCCGGGATGTAGGCGAGGGCGCGCTTGACGGACAGCGGATCCTCCCGGACGGAGGCGCCGTTCACCAGGATCTCCCCGCTGTCGAAGGAGAGGATCCCGGCCACGGCCTTGAGGGTGGTGGTCTTTCCGGCGCCGTTGTGGCCGATGAAGCCGCAGATCTCGCCGGGCGCGATGCGGAGGGTGAGATCGTCCACGGCCCGCTTGTCGCCGTAGGTTTTCACGAGATGATCGATCCGAAGCATGATTATGAGACCTCCTTTAGACGAGGACGGATTTACCGCCGGAAGGCGAAGACGCAGGCGATGAGGGACAAAACGGCCGTGACCGCGAAGCCCGCGATGCCGACGGCCATAGGGACGCTGCCGACGATGCCGAACGCCCCCAGCAGGAGAAACAACCCCAGCGTATTCAGCATCACGGACAGGCCCAGCAGAAGCGCGCGCTTTTTCCGAAAATCCATGTGGTACCTCCCGTATGAATTGATATCAAAATGGTATCATCCCTGACAGTGCCCACATTATAGCACAGGCACGTCATGTTGTCAAGTGAACGCATCCTTTCTCATGGGAATTTAATCCAGTGTGGTTTCACACAAGTAAGGAAGGAAACGCTTCGCGTTTCCGATTGAATGACCCTGCGCGGGTCGGGCGTCGGGAGGGACACCATCTCTGGCCGAAGGTGCCCCTCCCGAGGGTCCCCCTTGGCCGGAGAGCATAATCCCTACAGCTCATATCTGCATTCAGGCCTGATTGTATATCTCAATCCTCGCGCGGACTTTGT
>CACYWX010000169.1 GCA_902778205.1 uncultured Ruminococcus sp.
TGAACTTCATGTCGTCGATGTCGCCTGTCACCTTCTTCACCGTCTTGTGGAACAGGGTCTCCAGCTTCGGATTGACCGTCCCGGACACCATGTCGGGCAGAGCCGCCACACGGTCCAGGAACCGCTTGCACCCCTTCACCGAGCTGTCGCTCCAGGGAGCCGCGGAGCCGTAGTCGCCCATGAACAGCACGTAGACCCTCAGCACGTCCGCGCCGTACACGTCCACCACATCGTTGGGATCCACCACGTTGCCCTTGGACTTGGACATCTTGTCCCCGTCCGGACCCAGGATCAGGCCCTGAGCGGTGCGCTTGGCATAGGGCTCCTCGCAGGGGACGACCCCGATGTCGTATAAGAACCGGTGCCAGAACCGGGAGTAGATCATGTGGCGGGTGACGTGCTCCATGCCGCCGTTGTACCAGTCCACGGGCATCCAGTAATCCAGCGCTTCCTTCGAGGCGATGGCGTCGGGATTGTGCGGATCGGTGTAGCGGAGGAAGTACCAGGAGGAACCGGCCCACTGAGGCATGGTGTCCGTCTCACGCTTCGCAGGGCCTCCGCACCGCGGGCAGGAGCAGTTCACGAAGGAGTCGATCTTGGCCAGGGGGCTCTCCCCTCCCTCGCCGGGCTCGAAGTTCTCCACCGGAGGCAGCTTCAGAGGCAGCTCCTCATAGGGAACGCCCACCATGCCGCACTTCGGGCAGTGTACGATCGGAATGGGCTCGCCCCAGTACCGCTGGCGGTTGAAGGCCCAGTCCTTCATCTTGTACTGCACGCCCTTCTCTCCGATGCCCTTTTCGGAGAGGTACTCCAGCATCTTCGCGATGGCTTCCTTCTTGGTCTTGATGCCGTTTAAGAATTCCGAGTTCACCATCTCGCCGTCGCCGGTGTAGGCTTCCTTCGAAATGTCGCCGCCCTTGATGACCTCGATGATGTCGATGCCGAACTTCTTCGCGAAGTCGTAGTCGCGCTCGTCGTGGGCCGGTACCGCCATGATGGCGCCGGTGCCGTAGCCCATCATCACGTAGTCGGAAATGTAGATCGGGATCTCTTTTCCGTTCGCCGGATTGACGGCCGCGATGCCCTCGATCCGGACGCCGGTCTTGTCCTTCACCAGCTGAGTCCGCTCAAATTCGGTCTTCTTGGAGCACTCCTCCCGGTAGGCGTCCAGCTCCGCGATGTTGGCGATGCGGTCCCGGTACTTCTCGATGACGGGATGCTCGGGGGCGATGACCATGAAGGTGACGCCGAACATGGTGTCGGGACGGGTAGTGTAGATCCGGAGGGAATCGTCGCAGCCCGTCAGCCGGAAGTTGGCGAAGGCGCCCTCGGACCGGCCGATCCAGTTCTCCTGCATGGCCTTCACGTTGGCGGGATAGTCCACCTTGGAGAGGCCCTCCAGCAGCTTGTCGGCGTACTCCGTGATGCGGAGGTACCACACGTCCTTGGACTTCTGGACCACTTCGCTGTGGCAGATGTCGCACTTGCCGCCTTGGGAGTCCTCGTTGGACAGCACCACCTGGCAGTGAGGGCAGTAGTTCACCAGAGTCGTGGCGCGGAACACCAGCCCCGCGTCGAACATCTTCCGGAAGATCCACTGGGTCCACTTGTAGTAGTCCTCGTCCGTGGTGTCCACCACCCGGGACCAGTCGAAGGAGAAGCCCACCCGGCGCAGCTGGGACGTGAACTTGCGGATGTTCCGGTCCGTGACGATCCGGGGATGGGTGTTGGTCTTCACGGCATAGTTCTCCGTGGGAAGACCGAAGGCGTCAAAGCCGATGGGAAAGAGCACGTTGTACCCCTCCATCCTTCTCTTCCGGGAGATCACCTCGAGTCCGGAATACGCCTTGATGTGGCCCACGTGCATGCCCGCGCCGCTGGGATAGGGGAACTCCACCAGGGCGTAGAACTTCTTTTTCGAGTGGTCATCGGAGGCCTTGAAGATGCCGGCTTCCTCCCACCGGTCCTGCCATTTCTTCTCAATGGCGGCAAAATCGTATTTCATGGCTGACGTCCTTCTATATTGAAATAAGATATGCGAATAATCAGAAAAACTGCACACAATGCAAACCTGCAGCCCGACAGCATATTCACCGCCCTATAAACACGTATCAGAGCGTGTATGCCCAGAGTTCATTTCCGCGTCCCGTGCAATGCGCGTTTCGATCGCTGTTTTCGAGGTTCCCGAGAAAACCGTGAAACTGCGTCCCTGACGGAGTTTCACGCATGTTTCAACTGAAGAAACACAGTCCGCGCGAAGACAGGGACTCACAGTCGATTTTCGACTCAAATGCGAGCTGTCAGGTTATGCCATACGGCCAAGGGGGACCCTCGGGAGGGGCACCACTTTCACTTCGTGAAAGTAGTCGGCCCTGAGCTGGTGTCCCTCCCGACGCCTCCCGTGCGCAACGGGATTCAGATAATTGGAAATGCGCAGCGTTTCCTTCCACAATCCGTGTGAAACACGGATAAGGTTCAGTCCTCCGTGATCAGCTCGGAGATGTCCCGCTCCGTGGTGTCCTGATAGAGCTTGTCCAGGTTGTAGAACTCCCGGCCCTCGCTGTTGAACAGGTGGACAATGACGGGTCCGAAGTCCTGAAGCACCCAGATGCCCGTGTCCGCGCCCTCGATGTGGTGGGGCGCAATGCCGTAGGGCTCCAGCCGGAATTCGATCTCGTCCGCCAGCGCGCGGATCTGTGTGCGGGAGGAACCGGTGGCGATGACGAAATAATCCGCGATCACCGTTCTGTCCTCCACGTGGAGCAGCTTGATGTCCCGGGCCTTCTTGGCGTCCAGCACGGAGACGATCAGCTTCGCAAGGGTCTCGGGGTTCTCGAGCTTTTCCGCCGTCATGTTGTATTCGATCGGCAGCTTTTCGGTTTCGTTGTCCATACGGTCCTCCGTTTCATTATCATATTCTCCGGAAGCTCCCGCCTCCGGGCTTTGTCAGTGGATAAAGGGAATGGCGATGGAGTCCTCCGCCACCTCGTCCGCCGTGTATTCCGAGGTGTAGGCGGAGGTGACGGGCGCGTAGTATACGTTCAGATACCGGTCGTAGTTGTAGCAGAAGGTCCAGTACCGGTCGAAGATGTTGTCGTCGATGGTCTTCTCATAGATGTTGAAGTGCTCGTTGACGGCCTGCAGGGTCGCCGCCCGGTTGATGACGTAGTGGACGTTCCAGTCCTCCATGTTGCCCGGAATGGTCATCATGGTCACGTTCTCCATGCCGATATTCAGGAAGGACCGGGCGAAGAACACCAGATCGGAGATCGACATGTCCGTGGTCACGTTGGCCTTCACCACCTGCGCCAGATCGTTAATCCGCCCGATGTCCATGTTCTTGAGCAGGGACACCACCTTCTGGTACAGGGCAGTCATGAAGATCTTCTGGGCGTTGACGCGGCCCAGGTCTCCCTGCACATAGTCGGAGCGGAACCGCACGAAGCCCTCCGCCGCGTAGCCGTCCAGCTCCTGCCAGCCCTCGCCGATGGCGATGGAGAGGCCCTGGGCGGGATCCTCGTAGAACATGGGACCGGGTACGAACACCCGGATGGGTCCAACGGAGTTCACGATGGCCGGGAAGCCTTCCAGATCCACCAGAACCGTGTAGTGGATCTTCACGCAGAGGCTCTGCTCCAGGATCCGCGCGTAGTCGGACAGGGCCCGCATGTAGCAGTTGTCATAGCCCTGATGATACCAGCTCCCCACCAGAGAGGCATACTGGGCGTTGATCTTGTCCGTGGCCACGCCGGTGGTGATGAGGGTATCCCGGGGAATCTGCATGACCGTGATGGAGGAGTCCACCGTGTTGATGTTCACAAGCATCGTCACGTCGGCCAGATTGGCCTGCTTGTCCATGCCCACCACCAGCACGTTGTAGATGCCGTCGATGGCCTTCCATTCGCTGGTGGCCGTCTGGACAGGCTCTTCCTTCCCTTCCGCGGGATCCTTTTCCGCGTCGGGTCCGGATGCGGGATCCTCCCCGGCGCCCGGTCCCGCGGTGCCGCTGCCGTCCTCGGCCCGGTGGATCGGCGGAGCGGACATTCCTTCGTTCCCGGCGATGGGGGTCGTGTCGAAGGGAAGCTCGCCGTCGTTCCCGGTCTGATGCGGCTTGTAGAACAGGATCCAGGAGGCCGTCACGATCACCGCCGTATACAGCACGAAGATCACCGCGATCAGCGCAATCTGGGACCCGGTGAGACGGGCGTTCTTTTTCCGGATCTTTTCCTTTTTCTTTTCCCTGTCCGCCCGGAAGGGATCGGAGGCGCCGTCGTCCTCGTCCATATGCTCGCCGTCCCCGTCGGGATAATACATGGATACGTCGTCCTCGTCCGTCTCCGGTACGTCGGTCGCCTCCGATTCCTTGTCCGGATCCGCGGGCTCCTCCTTCGGACTGCCGCCCAGCGGTCCGTAATCCTGATACCCGCCGCCGTCCGCGTGCTTTTCTTCGAAATCGTCGTTCTTCATGGGCAGCTCCTTTATATACCGCTATTCTTCCCGTTCCTGTGCTTTTGTATGATGAACCAGTTCCGCGCCGCCACCGAATCCGCCGCGATGGGAGCGCCGTCCCGCATGAGCCCCTCGAGAGTCAGATCGAAGGACTCGATCATGGTGTCCCGCAGGGCCTCCAGGGGATCCTCCCCGCTGTCCAGACGGCCGTAGAAATCCCGCCTCAGCCGGACGCAGTCGTCAAAGGTGCGCGTCTCCTCGATATAATCCGCCAGATAGACCACCGATTCGAACACCGTCATGCCCGCGTGTCCCGTGGTGTGCCACCGGACCCCCGAGAGGATTTCCGGATCGGTGAAGGAGGCGAAATCCCGCCCGGCCACCGCCGCTCCGGTCATGGCATGGAAGACGGAGGGGGACAAAAGATCCGCCTCTTCCGTCATTATACCAAACTCCCGGCACAATTGCAACTGTTTTTCGACGCTCTCCTTTTTTGTGATGTCGTGAAGCAGGGCGGAGGCGCGCAGGGCGTTCACCCGGTCCGGCAGATAGATCTCTCCCAGCCGCGCGGCCTCACGCTCCACGGCTCTCGTGTGGGCGTACCGCTTTTCGGTCAGATAGGGCCGGACCGCTTCCGCCAGAGCGCGAAGGGTGGTCTCGTCAGGATAAATAGTCTTCATGGATCGTTTCGCTTTCGTAGAGATGATCCCGGCGCACGATGTCGATCACGCCGGGGGGCAGGAGTCCGCAGAGGTCCTCTCCCGCTCCGATGCGCCTCCGGATCTCGGTGGAGGACAGGGGAAAGGGCTCGTCCCGCAGCAAAAGCACCGGCTTCCCGGTCCGCTCCTCGTATTCCGCCCGCTTCCGGTCCAGAACCCGGAATTCCTCGGTCCCCCGGGAAATTCCCGCGATCCGCGCCAGACGCAGAATGTCCTCCGACCGGTACCACCGGTCCAGGGTCAGGAACATGTCGCTCCCGCACAGCAACCACAGTTCCCGTTCCTCCGCCGCGAAGTGCTCCAACGTCAGGACCGTGTAGCTGATCCCGCCCTGCCGGATCTCGTAGTCCGAAACCTCCGTGTCCGGAAGTGAACCGAAGGCCGCCCGGCACATGCGCAGTCTGTCCTCCGGGGTGTCTCCCGCCGCCTTTTGCTTGTGGGGAGGAGTCGCCGTGGGCATCACCAGAAGCCGGAGCCTGTCTTCGCATCCCGCGGGATTCACGGCCCGCAGGAACGCCTCCGCCGCCCGGACATGGCCCATGTGGGGAGGAGCGAAGGTCCCGCCGAAAATCCCCAGCCTCTCCATGGTCAGAGCAGGGTGGAGATCGCCCGCTTCTCAGGCTTCGAGGACTGCTTAAAGAGGATGATCTTGCGCCCGATGACGGCGACGACCTCCGATCCGGTGGCCCGCGCGATGGCTTCTCCGGCCTCCCGCGCGTCCTCGTCGGAATTCTCCAGGACGCTGATCTTCACCAGCTCCCGGGCCTCCAGCGCGTCCCCGATGGATTTCACGGCCGCCTCGCCCACGCCGCCCTTCCCGATCTGGAAGATGGCGTCGGTCCGGGAGGCCACGGATTTGAGGATGGCTCTCTGTTTACTGTTCAGCATAATGTCTCCTGTCGGATTCGGTCAGTCTCCCAGAAGGACGCTGAGCCGGCGGGTAAATTCCGCCATGGCGCGTCCTCTGTGGGAAACGCTGTTTTTCTTCTCCGGCGCGGCCTCCCCGAAGGTCTCTCCGAAATCGGGATACCAGAACAGGGGATCGTAGCCGAAGCCGCCCGCACCCCGCTCTTCCGTCAGGATCACGCCGGGACACTCGCCCCGCACGTTCATGACCCGGGTGGGATCGATGTTCCTCTTTGCGCAGAGCGCCGCGTCGGCCCGCCATTCCTCCGGGATGACCAGCCCGCAGTTCTCCGGAAGCACCAAGGTCATGACGCAGACGAATTTCGCCCCGCGCCGCTCCATGGGAACGCCCTCCAGCTCGGAGAGGAGCTTCTTCCGGTTGCTCTCGTCGGTGCCCTCCCCGGAATACCGGGCGGAATAGACCCCGGGCGCGCCTCCCAGATAATCCACGGCCAGACCGGAATCGTCCGCCGCGCCGATTTTCCCGATTGACGCCGGGACCATGGCCTTGATGAGGGAGTTTTCCTCAAAGGACTCCCCGTCCTCCTCGATCTCCTCCGTCCAGCCGATGTCCTGGAGCGTCCGCACGCTTAGTTCTTTAGACGACGCGGAGCGGAAAAAAGTTTCCAGTTCCGCGATTTTTTTCCGGTTGTTGGAGGCCAGGATCAGCTCCGTCATGCGTCCTCCTCCGGCTCCTCGCCCTCTTCGCCTTCCTTCTCCTCGTACACCTCTTCGGAGATCAGGGCGTCCACGGTTCCCTCCCCGCCGTCAGCGAGCGGCCGGACGACAGCCTCTGCATTCGGAATCGCCCGA